>NZ_JBMNDR010000014.1:0-125360 GCF_052543235.1 Streptomyces sp. SAS_272
CCCCCCGGTTCCGAGACCGTTCCCGTGACCGGCTCCCGGCTTGCGGAGCCCGCCGTGCCGCCTGCGCCCGCGGGACCGGCCGCCGTGGATCAGGCGGGGGCCGGGGCGTCGGCGGCCGCCGTGCCGCAGACGCCGTCCTCCCCCCGCCCCACGGCCGGCCCGGACACCGCACCCCCAGGGACCGGCCCCGTCCCGGACACCACGAGCGCTCCGCCCGTGACGTCGGGCCCACGTCCCGGGGACGTCGCCCGCGAGGCCCTGCGCGCGGCCCGGGCCCAGGCGCGCCGCGGCCCGTCCGCGGCCGAACCTCGGACTCCCGCCGAGACGCCCGCCGAGACGCCCGCCGAGACGCCCGCACAGTCGGCTCAGGAGACGACCCCCGGCCGTGGGCGGCACCGTCCCGGCCCGAGCCCCGAGACGCGTTCGGCCGCGCTGCCCGCCGGGCGCTCCGCCGATGTCCGGCGAGCGGACCGCACCCGCGACCGGCTCGCCGAGGAACGCGCACGTGCGGTGAGGGAGTTGCTCGCCGACTCCTTCCGCATGCCCTCGGACGACGCCGCCGAGCACACACCCGATCGCGACATCGATCCCGATCCCGATCCCGATCGCGACACCGAATCCGTCCCCGGTGCCGGTGCCGGTGCCGGTGCCGATGCCGAATGCGTCCCCGAGATCCAGCCCGAGCCCCGCCACGATCCCGGATCCGTCCCCGAGTCCCGCTACGGATCCGGACCCGAATCCGGGCCTGAATCCGGGCCTGAATCCGGGCCCGGACCGGAGCCCGTGCGGGGGGCCCGCCGGGATCACGCGGGGATCGGCCCGGACGACCTCGACAGTCCTGACGGCCGCGAGGACCGTGCCTTCTCCCTGGTGCTCGACGACGTCCCGCCCCACACTCCCCGTTCCATGGCCGCTCCCTCCCGGGACGGCGATCACCGCCGCACCTTCCCGGCCTTCCCTCCGCGCACCGGCGGAGCCTTCGCCGGGACCTGGTGGGGGAACGCCTGGGTCGCCGCGCTCGAGGAGGGCGCCCTCGACCCCGGGCGCGTGGTCCGCGGGCGCGGTTACGCCGAGCAGGGAAACGTGGACGCGATCACCGTCACGCCGGGACACGTCCTCGCCTATGTGCAGGGCAGCCGCCCCCGCCCGTACCGGGTCCAGGTCCGGCTGCGCACCCTGGGCCAGGAGGAATGGGAGCGCTTCCTGGCCGCCGCCGTCGAGCACCCCGGACACATCGCCGCCCTGCTCGACAAGGAGATGCCGCAGTCGCTCGCCGAGTGCGGGGTGCCGCTGCTGCCCGGCCCCGGCGACCTGGAACCGCACTGCAGCTGCCCCGACCGCGGTCACCCCTGCAAGCACGCGGCCGCCCTCTGCTATCAGACCGCGCGGCTGCTCGACGCCGACCCGTTCGTGCTGCTCCTGCTGCGCGGCCGGGGCGAGCGCGAACTGCTGGACGCGCTGTCCCGGCGCAACGCCGCGCGAGCGGCCCGCGCCGCACAGGAGCGGCAACCGCGACCCCTGCCCGGTGTGCGGGCCGCGGAGGCCCTCGCCGAGCGCCGGCTGCCGCCCCTCCCGGCCCCGCTGCCCGCGCCCGCGCACCCCGAGCAGCCTCCGGTGTACCCGTCCGCGCCGAACGGCCCGGACTCCTTCGCGCTGGACCATCTCGCGACCGACGCGGCGGCCCGCGCCCACGCCCTGCTGACCACCGGCCACGACGAGATCGGCGCGCTGACCCTCTGGCAGGACGCCGTACGGCTCGCCGCGTCCCGTCCCGGCTCCGGGCTCACCGTCGCCACCCGGGCCCTCTACGCCTCGCTGGCCTCCGCCGCCGGCCGCACCCCGTCCGAACTGGCGCGCGCGGTGGCCGCCTGGCGGCAGGGCGGACCGGACGGGCTCGCCGTCCTTGAGGAGTCGTGGGACCCGCCGGCCGGCCGCTTCGACCGGGCCCGCCCCCTCCTCCTGGCCGCCGACCTGCCCGCCTTCCGCCCTCGTCGCAATCACCTCACCCACCCCCGCGGCCATGTCCAACTGCGCTTCGGCCGAGACGGGCTGTGGTACGCGTACGAGTCCGAACCCGGCCATGACGACTGGTGGCCTCGCGGCACCCCCGACCCGGACCCGGTGGGCGCGCTCACCGGGCTGGGCGGCGCCGGCGAGTTCTGACCGCGGATCGGCGCCGCCCGTCCGCCGAGCCGGCGAGGCCGTGCAGCGTCCTCCGAGGTCCCTGTGACGTGCACCATGCCGGCGACCGGAACTCGACGGGTCTCCGCCCCGACTACTACAGGGGTACGGCGCGATTCCCGTGACGCCGTACGACGTGACCAGGAGACGCGGTTGATGGACGAGTCCCGGCGAATTCCCCTGCGCGGCGCGGGATCGGTCCTGCGGAGAGCGGCCCCCGCGCCCGCACTCTGCGGGTTCCTCGTGCTGCTCGTCCTGATCTTCGCGGTGTCCTACGCGGTGGGTGACGGCGTCGGCCCCGTCGCCCCGGGCATGCACGGCACCGGCACCGGCACCGGCACCGGAACCGGCACCGGCGGCGATCGGGGCGACGACATGGACGACATGGACGACATGCAGGGGGGACACGGCTGATGGGCGCACGGCCGGGAACCGTCCTGGTGACCACCGACCTGACCGTCGGCGGCATGACCTGCGCCGCGTGCGTGAGCCGTGTCGAGAAGAAGCTCGGCAAGCTGGACGGGGTGACGGCGACCGTCAACCTGGCCACCGGGACGGCTCGCGTACGCCATCCGGCGGGCGTCGGCCCCGACGAACTCGTCGCTGCCGTCGAGAAGGCGGGCTACACGGCCGCCCTGCCCGAGCCGCTCCACCGGCGGCAGCCCGCGGCCGACGGCGGCGACGAGGGGGAGGAGACCCGGCGGGAGCGGCACCGGCTGGTGGTCACGGCCGTTCTCGCGCTGCCCGTGCTGGTGCTGTCGATGGCGCCGGGCCTGCAGTTCCGGAACTGGCAGTGGCTGTGTTTCGTGCTCGCCGCGCCCGTCGCGGTGTGGGGCGCCTGGCCCTTCCACGTGCGGGCGGTCCGCGGGCTGCGGCACGCCGCGGCGACCATGGACACGCTCGTCTCGCTGGGCGTGGCGGCGTCCTTCGCGTGGTCGTCGTACGCGCTCTTCCTCGGGGGCGCCGGCGATCCGGGGATGCGGATGCCGTTCACGCTCCTGCCCACCGCGTCGGACGGTGTCGCGCACATCTACCTCGAAGCGGCCGTCGGCGTAACGCTGTTCGTGCTCGCCGGGCGGTTCCTGGAGGCGCGGGCGCGGCACGGCGCCGGGCAGGCGCTGCGGTCGCTGGCCCGGCTCGCGGCCGCAGAGGTGTCGGTCCGTGACGACGACGGATCCGAACGACTCGTCCCCATAGAGGAGTTGACGGCGGGACAGGTCTTCTTCGTCAGACCTGGCGAGCGGGTGGCCACCGACGGGCAGGTGGTGAAGGGCAGTTCGGCGGTGGACCTGTCGCTGGTCACCGGCGAGAGCGAACCCGTCGAGGTCGGACCGGGATCGGCCGTGGTCGGCGGCGCCGTCAACGCCGGCGGGCTGCTGCTCGTGCGGGCGACGGCCGTCGGCGCGGACACCCAGCTCGCCCGGATCACCCGGCTGGTGGAAGAGGCTCAGGCGGGGAAGGCGCGGGCGCAGCGGCTGGCGGACTCGGTGGCCGGCGTCTTCGTGCCGGTCGTGCTCGCGCTGGCCGTCACCGCGCTCGGGTTCTGGCTGGGCGCGGGGGCCGCACCGCAGGCGGCGGTCACCGCGTGCGTCGCGGTCCTGGTCGTGGCCTGCCCGTGCGCGCTCGGCCTCGCGACCCCGACCGCGCTGACGGCCGCCACCGGCCGCGGCGCCCGACTCGGCGTCCTGGTGACCGGACCGCAGGCGCTGGAGGGGCTGCAGCACGTCGACGTCGTCGTCCTGGACAAGACCGGCACGCTCACCAGCGGTCACATGAACGTCGTCCGGGTCACCGCCGTACCGGACGGGCTCGGCGCGGACGCGGTGCTGCGGCTGGCGGCGGCCGTGGAACAGGGGTCGGAGCATCCGCTCGGACGCGCCGTCCTCGCCTGCGCCCGGCGGGAGTCGGGCGGGCGCGGGCTGCCGGAGGCGACCGGGTTCGGCGCGCTGCCGGGGCGGGGCGTGCGGGGGCGCGTCGAGGGGCGGCTGGTGGAGGTCCTCGCGCCCGACGACGAGGTGCCCGACGCGCTCGCGGACGCCCTCGGCCGGGCGGGGTCCGAGGCGCTCACACCCGTGCTGGTGCGGGTGGACGGCACGGTCGAGGCTCTGCTCGAGATCGGGGACGTCGTCCGGCCCGGCAGCTACCGTGCGGTGGACCGGCTGCGGCGCCTGGGCGTACGGCCGGTGCTCGCCACCGGCGACCGCGAGGAGCCCGCCCGGGCCGTCGCGGAGGCGCTCGGCATCGCGGAGGTCCGGGCACGCTGCACACCCGAGGACAAGGCCGCCCTCGTGCGGGAGTTGCAGGAGCAGGGGCACCGGGTCGCGGTCGTCGGCGACGGGGTGAACGACGCCGCGGCGCTGGCGGGCGCCGACCTGGGTATCGCCATGGGCAGCGGCACGGACGCGGCCGTCGGCGCCGCCGACGTCAGCCTCGTCCGCGGCGACATCGAGGCCCTCGCGGACGCGGTCCTGCTCGCCCGGCGCACCCTGCGCACGATCCGCGTCAACCTGGTGTGGGCGTTCGGGTACAACGTCGTCACCGTCCCGCCGGCCATGGTCGGCCTGCTCACCCCGATGCCGGCGGCGGCCGCCATGTCGGTCAGCTCGGTGCTGGTCGTCGCCAACAGCCTGCGCCTGCGTACCTGGCAACCGTCGTCGCGCGTTCGGAGGACCGTCCGATGACCGGACAGAACCCATGGCGGCCGACCGGCCGCCGCCTCACCGACGCGCTGCTCGGCGCGCTCGCGCCGGTCGCCGCGTGCGGCCTCGCCCTCGGCGGGCTGAGCGTGTGGGCCGCCTCCGGAAACGCCGGCAGTCCGGCGCTGATCGAGGTCACCGACGGCAAGGTGCTGGTGCCCTTCGGGGCCACCCCGGTCACGGCGGCCTTCTTCCGGATCACCAACAGCGGGGGCTCCTCGGACCGTCTGCTGAAGGTGACGACGCAGGAGGCCGGCGAAGGAACGCCCGTCCTGAGCCGCCATGTCATGGCCGAGGGCAACGCGGCGTCCGACCGGACGGTGGAATCCGTCGCCCTTCCCGCCGGGCGGAGCCTCGCCATGTCCCCGGGCGGCGTCGACGTGATACTGCCGGCGAAGAAGGGCTGGCAGTCCGGTGACCTGGTCGCCTTCACGCTGCACTTCGAACACAGCGGGGCGGTGAAGGCCCTCGCCGTGCTGGTCCGTCCGGGCCGGGACGGCCTGTGACGCCGGGGGTGACGTCGTCCGGGGCCTGCCGCTCGCCACGGGACGAGCGGCAGGCCCCGGACCCGTGCGGGCGCGGCTGCGACGGGCGGAGCCCGCAGCCCGCCGGCGCGGTCCGGCGACGAGCGGTAGGACCGGCGCGTCAGCCGATCGCCGTCTCCGGCAGCAGGTCCAGGGCGAGGGGCTCGGCCCCGTAGGTGACGCGTACGACGCCGTCGGGGTGGCGGTCCGCCGTGGCCGTCACCCCGAAGACGTCGCGCAGCAATGCGGGAGTCAGGACGTCCAGGACGGGCCCCGCCGCGACCACCCGGCCGCAGTGGAGCGCGACGAGGTGGTCGCACAGCCGGGCCGCCAGGTCGAGATCGTGGAGGACGGCGAGGGTGGTGATGCCGGTGGAGCGGATCAGTTCGAGGAGTTCGAAACGGGCCCGGATGTCGAGGTGGTTGGTCAGCTCGTCGAGGACCAGCACCCTCGGGCGCTGGGCGAGAGCGCGGGCGAGCAGGACGCGCTGGCGTTCGCCGCCGGACAGCGACGCGAAGTCCCGCTCGGCCAGCGGGCGGGCGCCGCACCGGTCGAGCGCCTCCTCGACGGCCGCGCGGTCGTCGGCGCCGTCGCGGCCGAGGAGGCCGTGGTGCGGCGTACGGCCGAGGGCGACGATCTCCAGGACGCACAGCCCGGCCGGAGCGCTGCCGGAGTCCTGGAGGACCGCGGCCGTGCGACGGGCGGCGTCGCGCGGGGAGAGGGCCCACACGTCGTCGCCGTCGACGCGCACCACGCCGTGCCGGGGGCGCAGCGAGCGGTAGACGGTGCGCAGCAGCGTGGACTTGCCGCTGCCGTTGGGCCCGACGAGGCCGACGACGTCGCCCGGCCGGGCCTCCAGAGCCACGTCATGGAGGATCGGGTGGCGGTCCAGGGTGATGTGGAGCTGTTCCACGGTGAGTTTCATGCGGTGTCCAGGCTCTTGTTCCGGCGCAGCAGCCACAGGAAGAAGGGTGCGCCGAACAGTGCGGTGAGGATGCCGAGGGGAAGTTCGTTGGGGCGGTCGACCGTACGGGAGAGCAGGTCGACGACCACCAGGTAGAGGGCGCCGACCAGGGCGGCCCGGGGCAGCAGCCGGCGGTGGTCGGCGCCGGTGACGAGGCGCACCAGATGGGGGATCATCAGGCCGACGAAGCCGATGCCGCCGGCCACGGCGATGACCGTCCCGGTGAGCAGGGAGGCCAGGACCAGCAGCAGGGCGCGCAGCCGGTGCACGTCGACACCGAGCGCGATGGCCGACTCCTCGCCGGCGAGCAGCGCGTTCAGCCGGCGTCCGAACAGCGACAGGGCCACCGTGGCGGTGACGACGACGGTCCCCACGACGGGCAGTTGACCCCACTGGGCGCCGGCGACGCTGCCCAGCATCCAGAACATGACGGTGCGCAGTTCGGTGGGCGTTGCCTGCAGCTGGAGGTAGCTGGTGGCCGCCAGGAACAGGTACCCCACGGCGACGCCCGAGAGGACCAGCCGGGTGGGCGCGAGCCGCCCGTCGCGGCGTCCCAGCAGGAAGACCAGCACGACCGCGCCGACGGCGCCCACGAACGCGGCCGCCGACACACCGAGTCCCCCGAGGGCGCCGCTGGTCAGCGTGATGACGAGGACCGCGCCGAGGGAGGCGCCCGAGGAGACGCCCAGCACGTACGGATCGGCGAGCGGATTGGCCACGACGGCCTGCAGCACCACGCCGGAGACCGCGAGGCCCGCGCCCGCCAGGGCGGCCAGGACGACGCGCGGGGTGCGGAAGTTCCAGACGATCTGGTCCACGGCCGGGTCGCCGGTCGCCCCGCCGCCCCCCAGGTGGTGGAGCACGATCCGCCACACGTCGCCCAGCGGCACGCCGACCGCGCCGATGCTGACCGCCGTCATCATGACGAGGGCGAGCACGACCAGCAGGACCACCAGGACCAGCGTGGGGCTCAGCCGCGCCCGGCCTGTGCGAACGCGTCGGGGTGGAGCATCCTGGCGATCTTGTCCACCGCCAGGTCGTTGCTGGGGCCGAGGTAGATCGAGTCGGACAGCACCGTGTAACGGTCGTTCTTCGCGGCCGGCCACTGGGGGAACTCCTTGAGCAGAGTGCGGGCGTACGCCGCGGGGTTGGGGTCGTTGTAGCTGATGACCACGAGGGCGTCGACCGGCTCGGCGGCGACCTTCTCCTTGCTGAGGTCGGCGAAGGAGGTGGTGGAGGCGGAGGCGAAGGCGTTGCGGCCGCCGGCCTTGGCGAGGACGTCGTTCCAGATGCCGTTGGCCGCGACGGAACTGAAGTCGTTGCCGCCCATGGCCATGTTGGAGAACACCACCATGACGTTCGGCGTCTTCTCGCCCTTGACCTCGGCCGCTATGTCGCCGATCCGCTTCTTCGACGCGGCGATGAGCTTCTCGGCCCGGTCGCCGACGTGGAAGATCTTTCCCAGGTCGCGCAGCAGCGTGTAGCTGTCCTCGACCGTCATGCGGGAGGTGTCCTGGTCGCAGCCCTGCGGGGAGACGTAGGTGCGGGCGTCGACCGCCTTCAGGTCCTCGCGGGTCGCGAAGCCGTTCTTCGCGTCGAAGCCGTAGGACGTGGTCGACAGGACGAGGTCGGGGCGCAGGCCCAGCATCGCCTCGCGGGGGATGTCGTAGGCGTCGTTGAGCTTGATGTCCCCGGTGGGCAGTGCCTTGATGGCCTTGGCCCGCCCGGCCACCTCGGACATCCCGTAGGACTGTCCGTTGGCGACGATGCGGTCGCCGAGACCGAGCGCCAGCAGCGCGGAGACCTCGGCGACGGAGGCGCCGTTCATGACGACCACCCGGCTCGGCGCCCGCGTGTACGTCGTGGTCTGCCCGCAGTTCTCGATGCTCACCGGGTATCCGGCGGCACGCGTCCCGGCCGCGGTCTGCGTCGTCGGGGAGGACGAGGCTCCGCAGGCCGCGGTGGCCAGGCAGAGAGCGCCGGCCAGGCCGACGGCGACGGCCCGTTTCGTCAACATGGGGTCTCCTTGGAGGGTAGGGCGGACTCCGCTTCAGTAGTCGTGGCGAAGTCCGCCCCAGTTCCCGGGAGTCAGCTCCCCGTTGCGGACGGAGCGGGCAGCGTCCCGGTCTTGACGCAGTGGTCCAGATAGCGGAACACCAGGGCGCGGTCGGCGGGCGGGCAGACGATGCCGCTGCCTTCGAGGCCGCTCAGGACGTTGTCGGCCCGGACCGGGCCCAGTTCGAGGTCGGCGTCGCCGTCCCCGGCGTCGCCGTTCCCGGCGTCGCCCTGGTCTGCCCAGGAGTCGAAGAACGCGCCGGTCGTCGTGGCCACGTCGGCGGAACGGGGCAGCTGCGCACGCCACTGCGCCATGGAGAGCCGCTTCACCGCGTATCCGTACTCCTGCACCCAGTCGTAGAGGTCCGTCAGCCGGATCCCGGGCACGGGAGCGTGGTTGAAGACGGCGCCGGACCGCGGCGCGGTCAGGGACAGGCGGACGACGGCTCGGGCGACGTAGTCCACCGGAGTCCAGACCTCCGCCTCGAACAGGTCGGGGAGGATGCCGGCCGGGATCCCCGACCGGAGCACGCTCCACAGGAAGTCCCGTTCGTTGACGTAACCCGTGTCCGGTGCTCCGACCACCCGGCCGAGACGGTGCAGCGTGACCGGCAGCCCACGCTCGGCGGCCTGTTCCAGCAGGCGCTCCGAAGCCCATTTGGACTGCTGGTAGCCGTAGACGAGACCGGGATGCGCCGCAAAGAACTCCTCCGGGACCTCGGGGCTGTGGCGGCGCGGCGGCGCGACGGACAGCGTGGAGACGAGATGGAACGGCACCGAACGCGCCGACGCCATGCGCAGCAGCAGACGGGTGGACTCGGTGTTGGCGGCGCGCAGGCTGGTGTAGTCGCGCATGATGCTGACCGTCGCGGCGTTGTGGAACACCGCGTCGCAGGTGTCGGCCAGTTCCGCGAACCGGTCCGGCCCGAGCCCCAGACCGGGCCGGGAGAGGTCGGCGGGAATCGCGCTGACGCGCCGCGGGTCGGGCAGCGCGAGCTGCTGGTCGGTCAGGGCCCGGTGGACGCGGTCGGCGGCCTGCGCCGGACTCGCCGCGCGGACCGGGCAGACGATCTCGGCGTCGGTCGAGGCCAGGAGTTCGGCCAGCAGGTGCGAGCCGACGAACCCGGTGGCGCCGGTGAGCAGGATCCTGCGCGGTGCGCCGCGTACGCCCACCGGGGAGGCGGGCGCCGTGTCCTCGTCGAGCACGGCGTCGGCGAGGACGCGCTCCAGGGGGCCGGGAGCCGGCGTCGGCGCGTCCTGCCGTTCGAGGTGGCGTGCCAGCCCGGCGGCCGTCGGGTGCTGGAAGAGCCAAGCGACGCGCACCTCGCGCGCCAGGGACACCCCGAGGCGGTTGGCGGCCTGGATGGCCTGGAGCGACTGGGCGCCGAGGTCGAAGAAGTCGTCCTGGGGCGAGATGCCGCCGGTGCCCAGGATCTGCTCCCAGACGCCGGTGATGGCCTGCTCCAGCGGACTGCTCGCCTCTGGGGCGCAGATGGCTTGCTCCAGCGGATCGCCCGCCGCCGGGGCGGTGACGGCGGCGCCCCCCACGCGGGCGCCGAGCGCACTCCTGTCGATCTTTCCCGTGCCGGTGCGGGGCAACCGGTCGGTGAACTCCACCGCGGACGGGACCATCGCCGCCGGCAGCGTCGCGCGCAGATGCTCCCGGACCTGGGCCGCCGTGGGCGACGGGTCCTCGGCGACGACGTGCGCCGCGAGCCGGCGTGTTCCGTCCGGCAGGACCTGGCCGACCACGGCGGCCTCACGGATGCGGGGATGTGCGAGGAGCACGGTCTCCACCTCGGCCGGCTGCACCCGATGACCGCTGATCTTGAACTCGTCGTCGGCCCGGCCGGTGAACCGCAGCTGACCGTCGTCGCCGAGCCGCACCAGATCACCGGTGCGGTAGCCGCGGGGGGCGCCGGGGAGCTGCGGCAGCGGGGCGAACCGCGCCGCGTCCAGGGGCAGGCCCCCGCGGTAGCCGAGGGCCAGCGCCTC
The DNA here is from genome assembly GCF_052543235.1 of Streptomyces sp. SAS_272. NCBI lineage: Bacteria > Bacillati > Actinomycetota > Actinomycetes > Kitasatosporales > Streptomycetaceae > Streptomyces > Streptomyces sp. SAS_272. The sequence goes on from NZ_JBMNDR010000014.1 coordinate 10,416, forward strand.
ACCGACGAGGTACAGCTCGTCGCCGAGGACGACGGCCCGCATGCCGGGCAGCGGAACCCCGATCGGCACGTCGCCCGCGGAGAGAGCCGGGTCGTGGAGCGCGGCCACGGTGGCGACCACGGTCGCCTCGGTCGGACCGTAGGTGTTGAACAACCGCACCGAAGGATCCACCGACTCCCGCCAGCGGTCCACGCGTTCGGGCAGAGCGGCCTCGCCCCCGATGACGACGGTGCGCACCCCGGAGGGAAGCGCGGCGACGCCCGTGGAGACGGCGTAGGCCAGTTCGTGCCAGTAGGCCGTGGGCAGGTCGAGGACGCTGATCCGCAGCCGGTCGCACGCCTCGAGGAGCCCGGGCACCGACTCGGTCATGTCCTCGGTGCGCACCACGAGCGTCGCACCGGTGCACAGGGTGAGGAAGATCTCCTCCACGCTGGCGTCGAAGTGCAGGGGCGCGAACTGCAGGACCCTGTCCTCGCGGCGCAGACCGTAGCGGTGGGCCGCGCCGGCGACGAAGACGGCCAGCGCGCCGTGGCTGATCTCCACGCCCTTGGGCCGGCCGGTGGACCCCGAGGTGTGGATGACGTACGCCGGATCGCCCGCGGAAGCGGCGGCCGCGACCGGCGACCGGAGCGCGGGGTCGGGGGCGTCGAGCAGCAGGACGGCGCGGTCCGCGAACCGGGCGGCCTGCGCGCCGGTGGTGAGGACCAGGGCCGGGTCCGCGTCCGCCAGGAGCGCCGCGGTACGGGACGTCGGCGCGCCCGGGTCGAGGGGACAGTACGCGGCTCCGGACAGCAGGACGCCCAGGATCGCGGTGACGGCGTCGATGCCGCGCGGCAGGACGACGGCCACCAGCGCGCCCGCTCCGACGTCCTTCGCGGCGAGGCGCTGCGCGAGACGGCGTGCGGAGCCGAACAGCTCCGCGTAGGTGATGCGCTGTCCGTCGTGCTCCACGGCGGTGGCGCCGCCGCGCCGGGCGGCGTGGTCGGCTATCAGGCTGAGCACCGTTCGGGCCGGCCCGGGCAGGGGGCCGCCGTCGAGCACGGTGACGGGCCGGCGCACGCCGAACGCCTGGGCGGGAGCGGCCGCGGCGTCGCGCAGCAGGGACAGCAACCCCTGCTGATGTGCGGCCAGTTCGGCCTCACCGTAGAGGTCCGGGTGGGCGTCGACGGCGATCCTCAGACCGGCGCCCTCCGCGCGGTCGTAGACGTTGACCGCCAGGTCGTCGACCGGACCCGCGGACACGTTGTGCACGGTGCTGCGGTGCCCGGCGAAACGCAGGTCGTACTCGAACGGCATGATGTTGACACCGGGACCCGACAGCCTGCGGTTGCCGCCGACCAGCTTCAGATCGCGCCGCAGCCGCTCGTAGCGGTACCGCTGGTGCGGCAGTCCCGCCCGCAGCTCGTCGGACACCCGTACCGCCAGGTCCCGCAGGCTGTCCCGCTCGTTCACGGCCACGCGCAGCGGCAGGATGTTGCGCACCATGCACGGCACGCGCAGGGACACGGAACCGAGGCGGCCCATGGCGGGCAGGCTGAGGACGATCTCGGACGCGCCGGTCGTCCGCCCGAGGTAGGCGGCCGTGGCGGCCAGCACCACGTCGGACCAGGCCACCGAGAGCTCCTGCGCGACGGAACGCAGCGCCTGCGTGTCACCGGGATCGAGGTCGGCGACGCGGCGCAGGAAGTGCCGTGCGGGAAGCGCCTGACCGCGGGCCGGGCTGGGCACGTCCGGACGGTCCGCGAACCTGTGCGTCCAGTACGCGCGGTCGGCCGCGAAGCGTTTCGACTCCAGGTAGGCGCGCTCCTCCTGCCGCACCGACTCCAGGGCGCCGAACCCGCTGTCGCCGGGCGGCGCGCCCTCGGACAGGGCCGTGTAGACCTGGGCCACGCGGTGGGCGACCAGGGAGAGGCCGAAGCCGTCGAGGGCGATGTGGTGGACGCGGTGATACCAGAGGAACCGGTCGGGGGCCGTGCGCAGCAGGGCGTGACCGAAGACGGGTCCGCGCTCGAGATCGACCGGGCGGGCCATGTCGCGCGCCATCCAGTCGAGGGCGGCGCCGTGCGGGTCGGGGGCGGTGGTGAGGTCGGCGATGTGCGGCTGCCATGCGATGCCGGGTGCGGCGAGCTGCCAGGGCCGCCCGCCGCCGTCGACGGCGAAACGGACGTTCAGGGCCTCGGTCTCGCCCACCGTGCGGCGCAGCGCCTGCTCGAAGAGCACCGGATCGACCGGCCCGTGGATCTCCACGTACTCGGCCGTGTTGTAGGCGGGACTGTCCAGGTCGAGTTGCTGGCCGGTCCAGACGCCTTCCTGGGCGGCCAGCAGCGGATGCCGCTCACCGGTCGTGTCAGGCGTCGGCACGGGCCGCTCCCGCCTGGCGTTCGGACAGCAGCTCCCACCACTGGGCGAACGAGGTGCGTTCGGCGAGCTCCAGGAAGCTCACGTCCGTGCCGGTCGCCCGCCAGCGCGCGGCCAGGGTGGTGATGCGCAGCGAGTCCAGGCCCGCGTACAGGGGGTTCTCGTCGAGGTCGACGTCGTCGGGTCGCTGATGCAGGAACTCCGCCAGGTCCGCACGGAAGCCCGCCAGCGTCAGGGGTTCAGGCATGTCGTTCTCTCTCGATAGCGGGGGTGGTGGCTGTGTGCCGGTCAGTTGACCTTGCGTCCGGAGCCCTTCCAGAAACGGTCGCGCAGTTCCCGGCGGAGGATCTTCCCGCTAGGGTTGCGCGGCACGTGGTCGACGAACTCGTAGCGGGACGGCAGCTTGAACGCGGCGAGCCGGTCGACGAGGAAGCGGTGCAGGTCCCGTGGGGTCGGCTGCTCGCCCGGCGCGGCCACGACGAACGCGTGGACGGTCTCGCCCCACTGTTCGTCGGGGGCTCCCACGATCACCGCCTCGGCGACGCCGGGGTGGCGTTCCAGCGCGTTCTCGATCTCGGCGGGGTAGACGTTCTCGCCCGCGACGAGGATCGCGTCCTTGATGCGGTCGCGGATGAAGACATAGCCGTCGTCGTCGACATAGCCGGCGTCCCCGGTGTGGATCCACCCGTCGACGAGGGTCTCGTCGGTCTTCTCGGGCAGACCCCAGTACTCGACCATGTGCGCCGGCGTCGCCAGGCAGACCTCGCCGATCGCGCCCGCCGGCAGCTCGCGGCCCGCGTCGTCGATCACCTTGGTGCGGACGCCCGGATAGGGGCGTCCCGCCGCCTGCATCCGGGGGTGGCCGGGGATGTGGTCGGCCGGGGGCAGACAGACGGCCGTGTTGCCGGTCTCCGTGAGTCCGTAGATCTGCGCGAACTCGGCCCCGAACATGGCGAGACTCTCCTCGAGCAGCGCCTCGGAGATCGGCGAGCCGCCGTAGACGATCTTGCGCAGCGTCCTGAAGTCGCCCGGTTCGGCTCCGGGTTCGGTCAGCATCATGCGCAGCATCGCCGGGACGACGCAGGCGGTGGTGACGCCCAGGTCGCGGATGAGGTCGATCGCGTCGCGGGCCGCGAAGGCGCGCATCGCCACGACGGTCACGCCGGCGTTGAAGTTCTGGGCGGCCCACCACAGACCGCCGACGTGGAATCCGGGGATGCCGACCAGGGCGGTGTCGCCGGCGCGCCAGTCGATCCAGTCCAGCCCCTCGCTCGCGAGGGCGTCACGGACGGCGAAGAAGCTGCGGTGAGCCAGGACCACGCCCTTGGGCAGGCCGGTGGTGCCGCTGGTGTAGAGCTGGGCGACCGGGGTGCCGGGCTCGGCGGACGGCACGAGGTCGGTGTCGGGGCGAGCCGCCTTCCACGCGGAGAAGCCGTCGTCGACGCCGAGCCGGACCACGGTCTTCGGGGGCGCCGTCGGCAGTCGGTCCAGGACCGGCGCGAAGTCCTCCTCCAGGAACAGCAGTTCGCTTCCGGAGTCCTGGAGGATGTGACTGACCTCGGGAGCCGTCAGCCGCCAGTTGACGGGCACCAGAACGGTCTCGCTCTTGGCGCACCCGAAGAGGATCTCGTAGTAGTGCTCGGACTCCTTGCCCAGGTAGGCGACCCGGGCGCCGGGGGCCGCCCCGGCCGCGCGGAGGGCGTGGGCGACGCGGTTGCTCTCACGGTGCAGTTGCCCGTAGGTGAGAGTGCGCCCTTCACAGACGACGGCGGTGGCCGACGGCCGGTGCTCGGCGTTGAAGCGTGCCGTGTCGACGAGGGTCTTGAGCTGTGGGTGGTGCAGTGTGCCGCCGGCCGTGCGCGGCGCTGACGATGCGGCCATTCTCGGGACTCTCCGCTCTCGGTCGTCCGACGGCGCGCCGCCCGTGGTCGGCGGCGCGCCGGGCAATCGGTTCCTTTTCACGGGCCGTTTCCGTGGGCCGTTCTACGGGCCGTTCACGATGGCGATCTTCACGTCGCCGTCGCACCTGCCGCCCGCGTCGTCCCAGTACCGGTAGGCGGTGTCCGCGACGATCAGCGGATTCCCACCGCCGGGTGAGCGCCGTTCCACCGACAGGAATTCGATCTCGCCGAAGAAGGAACGGGCGTCGATGGGGCGCCGGAAACTGCCGCCGAACCGGGCGATGAGAATGTCCGGCAGCTGATGCCGCCAGAAGTCCTCGAGGGTCCACGAGGCGAAGTCCGCCAGCAGGCCCTCCTGCACGGACTTGGCGATGGCGTAATACATCATCTGGTTGTAGCTGATGTTCACTTCGACCGCGTTCAGATGCCCGGTGTCGTCGATATAGCAGGACTCCGGGATGGAGAATTCACCCCGGGCCGTCACGCGGCCGGAGCGCGAGCTGACCGACGCGGCCTCGAGGTACTTGCAGTGCGCCTTGTACGGCCTCAGCACCCGCTCCAGGAGCTCGTCGTCGCGGCCGAACTCCCGTGCCGGCGCGTCCGGCCGTACGGCGGCCCGCGCGATCACGCCGCGGCCTCGTCGTAGAGCTTGCGCTCGTCGTGCACGGTGAGCCGGAAGGAGACCGTCGGTTCGGGCGTGGTGGTGTGCCGGGCCCGGTGGATGAGGCTGCGGTTGTCCCAGACCAGCAGATCGCCCTGCTCGAAGGTCTGCAGGTGGATGTTGCCGTGGGTGAAGGTGTCGTCGAGCTGCCCGGTGGCCTCGAAGAGCCGGTGGAGCAGATCCGACTCCAGCGGCCTGCCGTCCTCGTCCTCGATGCCGACGGTGAAGCCCTCGCTGATGTAGAGGACCGTCTCGCCGGTCATCGGGTGGGTGAACGCGGTCGGCTTGACGACGGCCGGGGTCTTCGTCTCCACCTCGTCGATGATCTCGGAGATCGGCCGGTACACGTCGTGCGGGCGGATCTTGAAGTATTTGCGCACCGAGTGCCGGCAGCGCGTTCCCGCGAGTTCCTTCCGCAGTTCCTCGGGGAGCCTCTCGTACGCCTTGCCCATGTCGATGAAGTAGGTGCCCCGGTTCTTCTCCGGTATCACCTGCGGGTAGATGAGGGTGAGGCCGAACGGGTCCGGCATGAACTGGTAGTCGGCGTGCCAGAATTTGCCGGTCTTCGGCACGCCGATCTGCTTTCCGTCCTTCGGAACGTTCGAGGAGACGAATATCTCCTCGACCTCGGGGTGCTTGTACATGGGTTCGTAGTAGGTCTCCGGACGGCCCAGCAGCCTGCCGAGTTCGAGGAACTCCCGAGGCGTCAGGTCCTGGCCCTTCAGGACGGCGATCTTCTCGGTGTAGACGGTCTTCTTCAGGGTGTCGACGTCCTCCGGCGAGGCCGTCGTGTGGTCGAACCCCTCGACGGTGGCGCCGATCTCCTTGCCGTCCTGCGTCCTGATCTCCATGGTTCTCCGCTTTCCGTCGAGTGTGGTTACCGGGCGAGTTTCGAGTCGATCAGCCGGGCGGTCGCTTCGAGGGTGAGGTCCTCCTCGAGTTCGTTGTCCGCGACGGTGACGCCGAGGTCGCGTTCGATGCGCATGCTGATCTCGACCATGGTCAGCGAGTCGACGTCCAGCCCGGCGAAGGTCACGTCGGGGCTGATCCGATGGGGCGGCGCGTCGTGCAACTTGGTGACGATCGAGACCAGTCGGTCGTAGGTGGTGCTCATGATGCGAGTGCTCCTTCTTGGCTGTGCGGATGGCTGACGCGGGGGAGGACGGGCCAGTTCAGGAGGCAGGAGCCCCACGTGAGACCGCCTCCGAACGCGGTGAGCAGGACACGCTCGCCCGGCTTGAAGGCGTGGCGGGCGGCCGCGTCGGCGAGGGCGAGCGGGATGGATGCGGCGCCGGTGTTGCCCACCGACTCGACGTTGGACACACAGCGTTCGGGGGGCAGTCCGAGGCTCTCCGCCACCGACCGCAGGATCCGCTGGTTCGCCTGGTGGGGAACGAAGTGGTCGATGTCGTCGGCCTTGCAGTCGGCCAGGGCGAGCGCGGCGCTCGCCGAGTCCGCCATGCGCGTGACCGCGTGCCGGTAGACCTCTTTGCCGCGCATCGAGAAGTGGTGATCCTGCGGGCTGACGTCGCCGGGCGTCGAGCGCTGCCGGGAGCCGCCGGCGGCCACCATGATCAGCTCCTCTCCGGCGCCGTCGCTGCCGAGGTCGAAGTGGCCGACCGCGCCGGGCTCGTCGGGGTGTCCGGCGCGCAGGACGACCGCTCCGGCGCCGTCCCCGAAGATGATCGCGTTGGCCCGGTCCCCGGGGTCGACGATCGTGGAGTAGGTGTCGGCGCCGATGAGCAGGACGCGCTCGGCCACGCCGGCCGCGATCAGACCGGCGGCCGAGGCCAGTCCGTACACGAACCCGGTGCACACGGCGCTGACGTCGAACGCCGCCGCTCCCGTCAGACCCAGCCGGGCGGCGACGACCGGGGCGGTGGCCGGGCAGGAGCGGTCCGGGGTCGTGGTGGCGACGACGACCGCGTCCGCGGCGATGCCGCCCGCGCAGTCCAGGGCGCGGCGGCCCGCCTCCACCGCCAGGTCGGAGGTCGCCTGGCCGGCTTCGGCGAAGTGCCGTCGGCCGATACCGGTCCGGGTCCGGATCCAGGCGTCGCTGGTGTCGAGCCGCCGGGACAGTTCCTCGTTGGTCACGACGCGCGGGGGAACCCAGCCGGCCAGGCCGCACAGGACGGCTGACCGGCCGCGGGGCACGGCGGGCGAGGGCGGCGGGCAGGGGCGGAGATCGGGTGCGGGCAGGCTGGACACAGCAGTGTCTCCTCGTCGGCGTGCTCTGGGTGTGGGGTGAGTGCTCAGAGGCAGGGGGAGGGGGAGGCTGCCGAGACGGCGGAGCCGGTCGGGCGCTCAGGTGACGGCGGGGGTCCTCACCGGTGGGCGAGTCTGCGCAGGAGGAGGAGGGCCACGGCGCCCAGACAGATCCCGGCGGCGATGACGTACAGCGCGTCGCGGATCCCGTCGAGCAGGGCGGCGCCGGTGGCGGCGTGGCCTGCGGTGCGGGCGACGGCGACCAGGACGGCCAGGCCCACGGCGCCGCCCACCTGGAGCGTGGTCGACGCCATGCCGGAGGCGATGCCCTGGTCGCCGGGGGCCACTTCGGCCGCCGCCGCGATCCACATGCCGGTCCAGGTGGCGCCCTGACCCAGACTCAGCAGCACGATGCCGGGCAGCAGACGCGCATACGAGCCCGAGTCGGTGACGGAGACGGCCAGGAGCAGGGCGCCGACGGCTCCCGTGGACATGCCGGCCAGCATGGTGGCGCGCACCCCGAGGGCGGCCACGGCGCGTTCGCCCGCCTGTGTCCCGGCGGCGACGACGACGGCGGGGACGAGGAAGGCGAGTCCGGTGCCCAGCGCGCTGTAGCCGCGCACGGTCTGGAAGTACAGGGTCAGGAAGTAGGGGACGGAGCTGAAGGTGGCGCTGAACAGCGCGGTGAGGGCCATGGCGCCGGTCAGGCCGCGGTGGCCGAACATCCGTGCCGGCGTCAGCGGATCACGGGCGCGCGCCTCGACGAGGGCGAAGAGCGTCAGCAGGACGACGGAGAGGGCCGCGCAGATCAGTACGCCGCGGCTGCCCCAGCCGGCTTCGGGCGCGTGGACGAGGACGAGGACCAGCAGGGTGATGCCCGAAGTGGCGGTCAGCGCGCCCAGGAGGTCGAAGTGACGCTGCCGGGCCGGCGGCCCGTCGGCGGGGAAGAGCAGCAGCCCGGCCAGCGCGATCGCCGCGGCCAGCGGGACGTTGACGAGGAACACCGACGGCCAGCCGAACGCGTCCACGAGGACCCCGCCGAGCAGCGAGCCGAAGCACAGCCCACCCGCCCCGGCGGCTCCCCAGACGGCCAGTGCGCGGTTACGGCTCGGGCCCTCGTCGTAGAGGGTGTTGATCAGGGAAAGGGTGGCGGGAAACAGCAGTGCCCCGCCGACGCCCTGGACCGCGCGCACCGCGACGAGGACGCCCGCGGATCCGGACAGGCCGCCCACCAGCGAAGAGAGGGCGTACAACAGCGCGGCGAGGACGAAGACGCGGCGCCTTCCGAGCAGATCGGTCGCCCGTCCGCCGAGCAGGAGGAAGCCTCCGGTGGCGACGACGTAGGCGCTGACCACCCATTGGAGGTTCTGTCCTGAGAAGCCGAGCCCGCTGCCGATGCCGGGGAGGGCGACGTAGACGATGTTGAAGTCGAGCGAGATGACCAGCTGCGCGGTGGCGAGAACGAGCAGGGGCAGTCCAAGACGTTGGCGCGGCGGAGCGGGTGGTGACTTCAGTGCGAACATTTCTGGACAATCCCCCTTGGGTTCCACCAGGCGGCACGCGGTGGATCCTTTGTTCACGTGCACCGTGACGACAGGTGATCGCAGTGACATCGGCTCTGATGCGCTGCCTGTCGGACGAGCCGGCGTCGGCCCGGTGGGCGACCGGGCCGGAGTGCGCGGCTCCCAGTGGATCGTGGCTCACGGCATGCACGCCGACAAGCGACCTCCCCCCGTTTTTGGACTGGCTCGAATACCGGTTGTCGAACGTGCTCCGGCGTGCGGCGAGCTCGCGGCGAAGTCGCCCTGGGGGTGAAGTGGGAGTGCTTCGACGCTTTTCCCGGGGCCGCCCGCAGGAAAGGCGGTCGCCAAACCTGCTCTTTTCGGCCGCGCGCAGGATGCCCGGCGGTTGAATAGATGACCAGTTCGATCGGCGATCAGGTCTTTAATGCGCCGGTGATAAAGCGCTCCGAGGGGTGCACGGTAGGCCATGGAGGCGGAAATGGAAAGGCTCCCCCCTCTATTAGTCGGGGGCAGGTCCGCTCTGGTTCCCGGCGGCTTCGACCTTTTTCATCACAGCGCCGGGACGGCGATTCCGCGGCATACCCCCCTACCGTATGCTCCATGAGCATTGCAGAGCGCGACCGAAGTCGGACTTTCGCCGTACCCCCTGTTTTGCCGGGGTTCATCATTCTCTTGCTTCTGCTGACGGCCGTCTCGTACGCCGTCGGGCGGGCTGCCGGTCCTGTCGCCCCCGGCATGCACCGGACCGTGGATGAACCGGGAGGCGCGGGGGAGCCCGGGATGTCGGACATGCATGGCATGAACGCTCCGGGCCGTTTCGTGCGGGAGAGCCTATGACATCCGCCGACGCCGGTCCGGAGCCGGGTGCACCGCGGGTGACCACCGATCTGGTGGTCGGCGGAATGACCTGCGCCGCATGCGTGGGCCGGGTGGAGAAGAAGCTGGGCCGCGTCGAGGGCGTGACGGCGGCGGTCAACCTGGCCACCGGACGCGCCAGGGTCTCCCATCCGGCGGCGGTGACCTTCCAGGAGCTGATCGCGACCGTCGAGAGCGCGGGCTACACCGCCCGACTGCCACCGCCCCCGGCGGGCGCCGCCGCGGAAGACGGGGGGACGCCGGGCGGGGAGCAGGAGGCCGGGGCCGCCGGCGCGACGGAGCGGCGGCGGCTGTGGATCACGACGCTGCTGTCGGCGCCCGTATTGGTGCTGTCCATGATTCCGGCCCTGCAGTTCGACGCCTGGCAGTGGGTGTGCTTCTACCTCACCGCGGTGGTCGCGCTGTGGAGCGCGGCGCCGTTCCACGTGCGGGCGTGGAACGGACTGCGCCACGGGGCGGCGACCATGGACACCCTGGTCTCCCTCGGCGTGGCCGCCTCGTTCCTGTGGTCGGGCTATGCGCTGTCCTTCGGAGGGGCGGGTGCACCGGGCATGCGGATGCCGTTCAGTCTGCTGCCCGGCGCCGAGGCCGGCACCGCGCACCTGTACTTGGAGGCGGCGGTGAGCGTGCCCCTCTTCGTGCTAGCCGGCCGGTACCTGGAGGCGCGGGCCAAGCACGGCACGGGGTCGGCGCTGCGTGCGCTCGCCGAACTAGGGGCCAAGGACGTCGAACTGAGGGACGGCGCGGACCACCGGCGGGTCCCGGTCTCCGAACTGCTGGTGGGACAGGAGTTCGTGGTGCGGCCGGGTGAGAAGGTCGCCACGGACGGGGTCGTGGTGGAGGGCGGTTCGGCCCTCGACCTGTCCCTGGTCACCGGCGAGAGCACCCCCGTGGAGGTGGGCCCCGGATCCGCCGCGGTGGGCGCCGCCGTCAACGCCGGCGGACTGCTCGTGGTCCGCGCCACCGCGGTCGGCGCCGACACCCAGCTCGCCCGGATCACCCGGCTGGTGACCGACGCCCAGGCGGGCAAGGCCCGCGTCCAACGGCTCGCCGACGCCGTCGCGGGCGTCTTCGTGCCCGCCGTCGTCGCCGTGGCCTGCACGGTGCTCGGTTTCTGGCTCGGCGCCGGCGCGGACGCCGAGTCGGCCGTCACCGCGGCGGTGGCCGTACTCGTCGTCGCCTGCCCCTGTGCGCTCGGCCTCGCCACTCCGACCGCCTTCCTGGCGGCCACCGGACGCGGCGCACAGCTCGGCGTGCTCATCCGGGGGCCGGAGGCCCTGGAGCGGCTGCAGCGCATCGACACCGTCGTCTTCGACAAGACCGGCACGCTCACCACCGGCCACATGACGCTCGTCCAGACGACCGTGAGCACCGACGAGGACGCCGCGCAGATCCTGCGCCTGGCCGGAGCGGTCGAGTACGGCTCCGAACACCCCATCGGACGCGCCGTGGTCACGGCGGCGCGCCGGGTCGCGGACGGCGCGCCGCTGCCGCCGGTGGCCGGGTTCCGCGCGGTCGCCGGTTCCGGCGTGAGCGGCCGGGTCGAGGGCCGCGAGATCACCGTCGGACGCCCGCACCCGGGCGCCGTCCTGCCGGACGCGCTGCGGACGGCGCTGGAGAGCGCCGAGGCCGCCGCGCAGACCGCCGTCGTCGTCGAGGTGGACGCCCGCCCCGTCGCCGTCCTCGCCGTCGGCGACCGCCTGCGCCCCTCCAGCGAGAACGCCGTCTGCCGGCTTCAGGCGCTCGGCATCGAGCCGATCCTGGTGACCGGCGACGGCCCGGCCGCCGCCCGCGCCGTGGCCGAGCAGGTGGGCATCGACGACGTGCACGCCGCAGTCACCCCGGCCGGCAAGGCGGACCTCGTGGCGAAGCTGCGGGCCGAGGGACGGCGCGTGGCGGTCATCGGCGACGGGGTCAACGACGCCGCGGCCCTCGCCTCGGCCGATCTCGGCATCGCCATGGGCAGCGGGACCGACGTGGCGATCGGCGCGGCCGACATCACCCTCGTGCGCGAGGACATGGAGGCCGTCGTCGCGGCGGTGCGGCTCACCCGCAGGACCCTGACCACGATCCGGGCCAACCTCGTCTGGGCGTTCGGCTACAACGCGGTCACCGTCCCGCTGGCGGCCACCGGCTGGCTCAACCCGATGTTCGCAGCCGTGGCGATGTCCGCCAGCTCCGTCCTCGTCGTCGCCAACAGCCTGCGCCTGAGGGCCCGGCCCGTGCCGCTGTTCTCCGGGCGCTCGCAGGAGCCCGACCGCATCCCGTCCCGAGAGGAGACCGACGATGTCAGCGCCGGCAGCGTCCGCTGAACGCCCCCTTCCTGTTTGGCGCCGCCCGGCCGCGGCCGCCGCCCTGCGCGCCGCTCTCGTGCCGGCCGGCGCCTGCGCGGTGGTCCTGCTGCTGCTGTGCGTCTACACGGCGACCGGGGCGGCGGGCGATCCGTCGGCGAGGATCGGCGTCAGCGACGCCCGTATCCTCCAGTCGGCCGGCTCCGCGACCACCACGGTCCTCGTCTCCCTCCGCAACACCGGGCCCGTCGAGGACACACTGGAGTCCGTCTCGTCCCTGGACCTGGGGGTCATGGTGCTGGCCCGCACGGTCACGGAGAACGGCGAGAGCCGCACGAGGCCCATCGGTCCCGTCACCGTCGCGTCCGGCGGCAGCCTGCGGATGGACGCCTTCGGCGTCAAGGTGGCGGTCCTCGATCCACCGGAGCTGGACCCCGGGGAGAAGGTGGGCATCGACCTGTGGTTCCGCAACTCCGGCCGGGTGAAGGCCACCGCGGTGACCGTTCGGCCCGGCCGGCCGTAGCGGGGGCCGGCGCCTGCTCAGGCGTCGCCCATCAGCTTGCGGATCTCGGTGATGAGGACGACGAGCGCCGCCCGCTCGGGGACCGTCGTGTCCGGATGCCACAGGTCGACGAGCAGGCAGGTCCGCGGGCGTGTCCCGTGGTTCCACGCCTCATGCTCGAACGAGTAGTCGAACAGCAGGCACTTGCCCTCGTCCCACGAGCGGGTCTCGCCGGCCACCGTGATGCCGCATCCGTCCGGAATGTCGACGGCGAGGTGGAGATTGATGCTGAAGTTCCACAGGTCGCAGTGCGGTGCGATCTCCGCGCCCGGCAGGAGGGTCGAGAAGTGGCACTCCAGGAGGGGGCAGATCTTCTCCGTGTCGACGGCGTGCTCCTGCAGCACCTTGAACGCGGTGGGGACGGTGCCGGCCGACTCGGCGACCGGAGCGCCGTCCCGGAACAGGTACAGGGCCTGCCAGTCCTGCTGGCGGGTCAGGTAGTGCTCGTAGTCCGAGAACGCGTTCCGGCGAGCGGACCACGCGGTTTCCAGTTCCGATTTGATCGATGCGTGATTCGCCTCCAGCGCGTGCACCACCGGGTTCAACTCGGGATGGCCGTACGGGTCGTGCCAGGGCTGCTGAGAAATTCCCGGCATGATCCATTTGGCGCCCTTCTGAAGGGGATGCCGGGATTGCTTCCGGGTTTCCAGCATCTCCTCCACGCGCACGATCGACTGCGATCCGTGCCTTTCCCTGATCGCGGCGAAGGCGTTCTCCATCAGCGGTGTCACAGGTAACTCCAGGATTCCGAGGTTCGTGTCACGAGGTTTCGCGTTCCGAGGTTCGATGCGTGTGATGCGTGGCGCCCGCACGGACAGCAGGGGGCGTACCCCTGCCGTCCGTGCGGAAATCGCCGGGCGGCGCGGTGTTCGGGGGCGCGTGCCGAACATGAAATGACGCCTCGCGCTCCCCGTGCATCAGCTGTTTCGGATTTCCGGCACAAGCCGGGAACCAGATGGCGCCGCGCGCCGACCGTCGACGGGGGAGGTGAATTCCGGCTGTCGGTGTCCGGGCTCCCCGGATCTCTCCGCGGCCCGGAGCAGGGCGCTCAGGTCCTCTCGGGCCCGCGCCACCCGGGAGCGCACGGTGCCGATCGGGCAGCCCGCGGCGGACGCGGCGTCGGCGTAGGACAGCCCGAGGAGCTGGGTGAGCACGAACGCCTCCCGGCGTGCGGCGTCCAGGCCGTCGAGCAGGTCGAGGAGCGCCACGCCCTCCTCGAAGCCGGGCAGGCCGAACGGCTGGGTGTTCTCCGCGGCGGCCCGCCAGTCGGCGGTCTCGGCCACCTGGGGGCGGGCGGAAGCGTGCCGATAGCGGTCGATGACCGACCGGCGGGCGATCGACATGAGCCAGGTGCGCACGCCTGAACGCCCGGCGAACTGCGGCAGGTTGTGGAGAGCGCGGAGGAAGGCGTCCTGGGCCAGGTCGTCGGCGCCGTGCGTGTCGCCGCTGAGGTGCGCCACGAACCGCCAGACGTCGCTGTAGGTCGCGCGGACGAAACGCTCGACGGCCACGGGGTCGCCGCCCCGGGCGGCCAGCGCCCAGTGCGTCACTTCCGCGTCGTTGTTTCCCGGGCCGGACGGTCTCGGAACGGAGCAGGCAAGGGCAGGGATCATCGCGAAGGGTCCTTCGAGGTGCTGCGGGCGCGCGCCGGCGCATGGCTGCACACGGCCCGGCAGTACGGGGGCGCTCCAAGGCGCGCCACGTCCACGGCGGAGGGGCGCTCGGGCGCCGGGGCCAATGGCCGGCCTGTGGCGCCGTGCCGCTTCGCGGTGCCTGCGGCAGGCGGGCAGGCCGGTGCCGCCGTCCGTCTGCAAGAGCAGGGACGGTCAGCAGGGGGCCGGGTGCCCGGGCGGACCTCTGCGGGAGACGGCGTGCTGCAGCAGTGCCGCGCGCAGTCTGCGCGCGGGAGGTGCGGGCGCCGGACGCGCGGGCGCCTGCGGCCGCGGTGCGACGCCAGTGGTCCGCAGCGCGAGCCGCAACGGCACGAACACCGCGGCGGCGAGCGCGCGGCCCACCCGGAACGCCGCCGATTCGCCCCGCCACAGCCACAGCCCGCACACCAGGGCGGCCAGCGAGTGCGCGGCGAACATGAGGGCGCCGCCGTGGCCGCCGGGAAGCATCAGGTCCATGGAGCCCATGCGCATGGAGCCCGTGCCGGCGGAGCCCGGCTCCGTGGCGGCCATGTCCACGGGCTTCATGCCCATGCTGGCCATGTGCTCCATGTGGTCCCTGAGCTGACCACGGCTCATCCGCCTCATGAGCTCGATGTGTTCCGCGGCGGCCGCGGAGACCGTCGGACCGGGCCGCAGCAGATCGAACAGCGAGTGCAGGGCGAGCTGCGTCGCGACCGTGGAGGCGGTCACGACCACCGCCCCGCGCTCGCGTCCGGCGACCCACCACGCAAGGGACGCCGTGCCGAACAGGGAACTGCCGAGGACGAACCACGGCGGGGACACGCCGGACGCCCAGGTGTGGCCGACGGCCGCCGTCAGCACGCAGACGGCCGCGAAGAACGCGGCTCGTGCGGCGCGCGACGCCGGCCCGGTGGTCATGGTGACATCGTGTCATCCGACGGCCACGCGAGAGGGCTTCATCGCACATCTGTCCAACCCGTGCTCTCGTCGCCGAGTCCGCGGACGCCCCTGACCGCCGACGACGCCCCGGAAGGGCGACCGGCGCCGCTCGTCGCGGTCGGACCGGCGCCCCGTGGTCCAGGGGCCCACCGTGCAGAGGCCCTCGACCTGGGGCGACGCGGACGCCGACGCCCGCCTGCTCGCTGTCGGACACGTCCGCTGCGTACAGGGAAGGGCAGCAGTGTCCGGTTGTCGCCGTTCCGCAGTAAATGCCTGGACTGTGGACCTCCGCGGACGGGACACTTCCGACTTCCGAACCACCGGGAGCGTGATGGGAACAACAGATGCGCGAGGGTCGACGCCGGGCAGGAGCGCGGTCGTTCTGGCGCTGCGCCGCTACGGCCTGGAACTGCTGCGACTACGACGAGTGGCCCTGCCCGCGCTGCTGCTGCCGGCCGTGGGCAACATCGGCATCCGCTATGTCGCCCCCCTGCTGATCGCCAAACTGGCAGGGCAGGCCGCCGACGACAGCGGTCTCAGCCTCCACTCGGCACTGCCGTACGTGCTGGGCTTCGGCGCGACGCTGCTGCTCGCCGAGGCCGTGTGGCGGGTCGGCCAGCACTGCCTGAACCGTGTGGACGCCCTGGGCATGGAGCACCTGTACGTGAGCGGCATGGACGAACTCCTCGCCAAGGACGCGGCGTTCTTCCACGACAACTTCGCCGGCTCCCTGACCAAACGGGTGCTGAGCTTCGGCAAGCGCTTCGAGGACTTCGTCGACACGGTGACGTACCGGATCGTGGGCAGTCTCGTCCCCCTGGTGTTCGGCGCCGTGGTGCTGTGGAGCTACGAGCCGATGCTCGTCGTCGGGCTCCTCGTGATGATCGCGCTGACCGTGGCGGCCGCGACACCGCTGATCCGGCGCCGGCAGATGCTCGTCCACGACCGTGAGGCGGCGATCGCCCGGGTCTCCGGACACGTCGCCGACAGTCTCGTCAACATGGAGACCATCCGGGCGTTCGCCGCCGAGCGGCGGGAGGCCGACGAACACCGCAGCCGTGTCGCGGACTCCCGGCGCCTGACGCTGAGGTCGTGGGACTACGGCAACCTGCGCGTCGACATCCTGATCGCCCCCCTGTCCGTGCTGACCAACGTGCTGGGCCTGGTGGTCGCGATCGCCCTCGGCGGCTCGGGTCAGGGAGTGGAGGAGGTCGTCGTCGCGTTCACCTACTACTCCAACGCGACGCAGATCATGTTCGAGTTCAACCAGATCTACCGGCGTCTGGAGAGCTCGATGACCGAGGCCGCGCAGTTCACCGAACTGCTCCTCGATCCGCCCACGGTGCTCGACCCGACGGAACCCGAACCGCTCGCGGCGCGGGACACCGGCATCCGCTTCGAGGCGGTGACCTTCGCCCACGCGGGCGCGAAGCCGATCTTCCGCAAACTCGAACTGGACGTGCCCGGGGGCGCGCGGATCGGTCTGGTCGGCCGGTCCGGCGGCGGCAAGACCACCCTGACCCGGCTCCTGCTGCGGATGTCGGACATCGACGGCGGACGCATCCTGATCGGAGGTCAGGACATCAGCCGGCTGCGCCAGGGCGACCTGCGCTCCCTGATCGCCTACGTCCCGCAGGAACCCGCCATGTTCCACCGCAGCCTGCGGGACAACATCGCCTTCGCCCGGCCCGGCGCCACCGACGACGAGATCCGCGCCGCGGCCGTGGCCGCACACGTGACGGAGTTCGCCGACCAGCTCCCCGAGGGATTCGGCACCTTGGTGGGGGAGCGGGGGGTGAAACTCTCGGGCGGCCAGCGTCAGCGTGTCGCCCTCGCCAGGGCCATCCTGCGCGACGCCCCGATCCTGCTGCTCGACGAGGCGACCAGCGCGCTGGACTCGGAGAGCGAGCTCCTCGTCCAGGACGCCCTGTGGCGGTTGATGGACGGACGAACGGCCCTGGTGGTCGCCCACCGTCTGAGCACCGTCGCCGGCATGGACCGTCTCGTCGTCCTCGACCGCGGAAGCGTCGTCGAGGAGGGATCCCACGAGGAGCTGCTCGCGGCCGACGGCGCCTACGCCAAGCTGTGGCAGCACCAGTCGGGCGGATTCCTCGGCGAGAGCGCCGAGCCGGCCCCGGGCGAGCCGGCCCCGGGAGACCCGGCCCCGGGCGAGCCGGCCCCGGGAGACCCGATCCCGGGAGACCCGATCCCGGGAGCCGGCCCCGGCGGGCTGCCCGGACCTGCCGGTCCGACGCCGGACGAGGGCCACAGGCCGTCGTCGCACGTGCGGACGGGCACCGGGTCCACATGACCGGGTCCGGCGGACGCCCTTCCCCGGCGGCGTCCGACCCCGCAGACCGCTGACCCGGGTCGGGAAGGGTGCGACGGGTGCGGGCCCGGGCGGCTGCCGCCCGACGGGCGACGGCGTCGCCCGCCACGCCCGGACTGCCCGCATGCGCGAGTGGGCTCCTCCCGGCGGGAGGAGCCCACTGCGTCGCAGGGGTGCGGCCTATTCCGTGCGCAGGCCCGCAGGGCGCATCATGCGCAGCAGCGGCGGCACGCTGAGCAGCGTGACCACGCCGACCACGGCCGCGCCCACGCCGGCCATGGCGAGCACGTTCGTCCAGTCCATCGTCACCGGTGTACGGGTCATCTTCAGCAGCACGACGCCGAGGGTCACCCCCACCGTCGTGGCCAGGGCGAGGCCGAGCCCGACCGGGAGGGCCGTCTGCCACAGCACCGACATGCTCAGCGTGCGGCGCCGGGTGCCGAAGGCGACCAGCGCGGAGAGCAGCTTGCGGCGCTCGCGCAGCTGCTCCAGCTGGGAGACCAGCAGGCTCGCGCCGATCAGCCCCAGCACGAAGGCGGCCCCGATGAACAGACCGGTGCGGATGGAGGTGTACAGGGCGTTCTCCTGGGCCGCCGTCCACCCGAAGGTCTGCGCCAGGGGGTCGATGCGGGCGGCGACGTTGCGCACGTACTCCCGTGAGTCCGGCACCGAGGGGTCCAGGCGCAGGTAGACGCCGTCCGAGAACACCGCGGGCGCGGCAGCGGGGGGCAGGGCGGCGGGGGTGACCAGCAGACTGGTGTAGTTGAGCAGCGAGTCCTTGCGCGCGTCCACCACCGGGATGTTCGCCGGAACGGTCCAGGGCACCTCGCGGCCGCGTTCGGATCCGTCGTACGACGGATCGATGTAGAGCTGCCGGCCGGACTTCAGCAGGGCGATCTGGGACGCGTTGCTGGGGTCCGCGTAGCCGGTACGCGTTCTCGTGACGAACACGTCACCGTCCTTGCAGGAGGGCAGTGCGGCGAGTTCGCGCAGGGCGGCGCAGTCGCCCACGGTCAGCCCTTCGCTGTTCTCCGGGTTGCGACGGGAGTCCCCGTACTGGGAGCGGGCCAGGGCCACCGCGGCCCGGACGCCCTTGGCGTCGGCGAATTCGCGCGCGACGCCGGACAGCTGCCTGGGGCCGCTGAAGTTGACCTGCATCTGGACCCGGGAGGGGTCCTGGCCGGTGTTCTCGGTGTACTGGTCCTGCGTGCCCGTGAAGAGCATCTGCAGCGCGATGGCCCCGGCCACCGCCACGGCGATGCCGTTGACCATACGGGCGGCGGTGCCGCTGCTCAGCTGCAGCCGTCGCACGGCCAGCTGCCAGGACAGCGGGCCCTTGCCGAGCCGGGCGACGACCGCCTCCACGACCCAGGGCAGCAGGGCGGTGATGCCGATCAGCAGCATCAGGACGCCGCCGATGACGAGGTACTGGTTGAAGTCCCCGTTGGTGTGGCCCTGGCCGATCATCGGGTAGAGCATCGCGAGGCCGGCCACCGGCGGCAGCAGCCGCCACCACAGCCGGCGGCGGCGCTGCTTGGCCGCGCGCACCACACCGAGGGGTTCGACGACCACGCCGCGCATCGCGAGCAGCGTGACCAGCACCGCGGCGACCGGCACCGTCACCACGACCAGCGCGGCGAGCGCGGGAGCGGGGTCGAGGTAGCTGGGCCAGACGCTCACGCCCAGCAACTCGCTGGTGCCCAGTCTCTGCCGGCCCAGCACGAAGAGGCCGGCGCCCACGGCCAGGCCCAGGAGGGATCCGGCCAGCGCCTCTCCCGCCGCGATCCGCCGGGTCATGCCCCGGTCGGAGCCGACCAGGCGCAGCGCGGCGAGGCGGCGGTCGCGGCGTTCACCGCCGAAGCGGACGGCGGCCGCGATGAACACGGCGACCGGCGTGAGCAGTACGACGAACACGACCGCGATCATGAGCAGCAGCACCGGGTCGGTCTTCTCGGGCGTCGTGTCCGGTCTGCCGAACTCGGTGAGCCGCGTCGCCAGGGCGGTGTCCGACAGCGTCAGCCCCGAGGCTCCCGCGTAGTAGACCAGTTCGTGCGAGCCGATCAGCCCGCGCTCGCCGATCGTGCCGGTGATCTTGTACGGCAGGCGCTCCCGCAGCAGTTTCGCGTCGTCCGAGTCCAGCAGCTCCTTGAGCGCGGGGGAGACCGCCATCTCGCCCTTGCCCGGGAAGCGGTCGACCCCCGGGGGCAGCGGCGCCCGCGCGCCCTCGGGTTCGAGGAACCGGCCCCGGACGTCGTCGTCGTGCCAGGTGGTGTCGGCGTCGGCGATCAGCAGGGTGTTGTCGGCTTTGGGCGGAACATCGCGGGTGAACAGGTCGGCGTAGCGGGCGTCCTCCACCTTGCTGCGGGAGGCGAACACGTTGGGCGTCGCGGTGCAGAGCAGGAGCAGGACCACGCCGAGGCCGACGCCGACCGCCGTCAGCGTCGTCCGGACCCAGCCCTCGCGGCCGCCGGTGACGGCGAACCGGGCGCCCATGGCCAGGTCTGCGGTCCAGCCCCACGGCCGGCTTCCTCCCGGCTCCCGGCTCCGCCCGAGCGAGGGGACTTCCCTGCGTGCGAGGCGACCCTTGCGCGGACTCATACGGCGCGCTCCATGTCCCGGGACTTGCCGTCGCGTACGACGACCTCGCGGTCGGAGTAGGAGGCCACCCGTGCCTCGTGGGTGACGAGGACGACCGCGGCGTTGGCGGACCGGGCCGCCCCGGTGAGCAGGTCCATCACCCGTTCGCCGTTGGCGGAGTCGAGCGCGCCGGTCGGTTCGTCGGCGAACAGCACCCGAGGACCGGTGACCAGCGCACGCGCCACGGCGACGCGCTGCCCCTGGCCGCCGGAGACCTCGCCGGGCCGCTTGCCCTTCAGGTCGTCGACCTCCAGGCGTTCCATCCAGCCGAGCGCCGCCCGCTCGGCCTCCTTGCGGGAGGCGCCGTTCAGCCTGAGCGGCAGGGCGACGTTCTCCACGCAGGTCAGTTCCGGGACGAGCTGCCCGAACTGGAACACGAAGCCGAACTCGGAGCGGCGCAGCGCGCTGCGACCGGCGTCGCTCATCGTCGTCACTTCACGCCCGTTGTAGAGAATCGACCCGGAGTCGGGCGGCAGGATGCCCGCGAGGCAGTGCAGCAGCGTCGACTTGCCGGAGCCGGAGGGGCCCATGACGGCGACGACCTCGCCGGGGTGGATGGAGAACGCGGCGCCGTCGAGGGCGTGGGTGGGCCCGTAGGTCTTGCGCAGGTCCCGTGCGGTGAGCAGGGAACCGGGGGGAGAAGTCGTCATCGGGCCACAGCCTCACGGAGTTTGTCGAGTCGGGCGGCGGTCAGCTCCAGCCAGCGCAGGTCCGCCTCCAGGTGGAAGAGGGCGTGGTCGCAGATCAGCTGGTCCGCCAGATCGCCCCTGCGCTTGCGGTCCGTCAGTATGCGCATGCTGCGCAGGTGCTCCGAGCGCTGGGTGTCCAGGATGTCGGCGGCGTCCCGATGGGTGAGCAGCGCGAGGACGACTTTGGTGTAGAGCTCCGACTGGAGGTACTCCTGCGGCTTCTGCGGGGTCGCGAGCCACTGCGCCACGTCGGTGATGCCGGCGTCGGTGATCGCGTAGCGCTTGCGCTCCGGGCCGGACCCGGCCTCCACGCCGTCGACCTCGACGAGGCCGTTCTTCAGCAGCCGGGACATCGTCGAGTAGACCTGGCCGTAATGCAGCGGACGGTCGTGACCGAACGTCTCGTCGAAGGCCCGCTTCAGGTCGTAACCGTGGCGCGGGCCGGACTCCAGGAGCCCCAAAAGGGTGTGACCGATGGACATGAGGCTCACTCTACACACGGTGTATACGCCGCATGTATACCTCGCGTGTATACGCGGAGTGCACCGCACATGACGGGGCGTACGGCCCTGCAGGTGAGAGAGGGGGAACCCGCTCCTCGTAACGATCCGGAAACGCCGTTCCGCCGGTCGGCCGGAGAGGCGGAGGAGTGCCGCACAGCGCGTCGCGGGAGCCCGGTCGCGGCATCCGGCTGCCGCAAGGAGGCGTCCAGCGCGTGCAGAAGGGGCGGGTCCGGCGGGAATCCCCCCGGCCGGCGGTTCTCCGCCGCGGCCTTCACGTGGGCGGCGCGGCGATGGTCCGCGGTGGCGGCGCCGTCTGCAACGAACAGGCATAAGCCTTTTCCACCGGAAGGCATCGTCATCACGGCTGACATACAGACGGCTCAGCCGCACAAGGCGGCCCAGGCTGGAATCGCAAAGTGGCGACGCATCGTCGCGGGGCGGGACTGGGACCTGCTCCCCGATCTGCTTGCGGCCTGGTCGTCGCGCCCAGCACGGCCGCCGCGCCGGTGAGTGTGGCTCCCGAGCGTGCGGGCATGGCCTCCGACGCCGCCCCCGCGCTCGTCGCTCTCCACCGGGTGACCGCGAACGTCCTGAGGGTGAAGAGCGCCTGGCGCTTCACCCTCAGCCACGCCACCCCCCACACCGAAGCCGCCGCCGCTCTCTGGGCCGAGATCAACGCTCACACCCACCAACTGCTGACCCGGGCGCAGCGCGAGGGACTCCTCGCCCCGGACACGGACCTGGAATGGACGGCGCAGGTGTACTACGCCCTCCTCGACGAAGCCCTGAACAAGCCCGGGCCCGACGGGGATTCGGCCGGTCGGGACCCGGACGTCCTGGCCGCCCTCGTCATCGACACACTCCTCCACGGCGCCGGGCCACGTCACTGACCCGCGCTCACGGCAGGTCCAGGCGAACGCCGCCCCGCACCGCACGGTGTTCGCCCGGCTGCGCCACGAACCGCGCACCCGGGCGTACTGCGAACGCCGAACTCGCGAGGGCGAGATCCGGCGTGGGAACATCCGTTGCCGGGAGCGATACGCCGCCCGCGAGGTCTTCGACCCGGTCAGGACGGTATTCACCGATCCCCGTGGCAGGGGCGTCCGTGAGGATGAGAGGGTCTGACGGGTGAGCGAGACACCACCGAACACCCTGCAATACCGCTTTGACGGGCCAGAAGAGGCTCCGTCCTGATCCTGGGGCCCTCGCTGGGCACCACCCACCTGGCACAGGTTGTAGAGGCCGTCCAGGGGCGTCTACGCCAGTCCAGCGCGGGCATGAAATAGCAGGTCAGGGCCTTCCGGTCCGGGAGGGGCCGCCCAGTTGGTGATGGCTGCGTGATAGGCGAGTGATACGGCGGGCCCCGCCTGGGGGCTTTGCGCGGAGCCGTGAGACGACGAGGCCGCACCGGAGAGCTTCGGCGCGGCCTCGTCATGAGATCGGCTGCGCTGTCGGGCACGATGCGGTCGGCACCTCATGCGGCCCTTGTCCCTGTAACGTTTTCGGGGCGCGCCTACTTTGCGATTGCACTCGCATATGCGTGTGAAGAGCCGGTTCCGTCAGAGAGCGCAGCACCACCTCGAGCACGGATCTGCCCAATCGGAGTGAGGTCGACTTGGGTGTGGACACGCACGGCGAGGTTCACGTCACCGCCCCAGTCTCACGGCTGGGGAAGGTCATGGGCACCGAATACTCTCCGGCAAGGGCCGCCGGCTGCTGGCAGCAGACGTGTGCAACCGCCAGACTGAATGCGGTTGCGCCGTGCCGGGGTCTGCGGCGGGGCGTCGTCGCGCAAATATTCCGTTGATGTTGCGGGCGTCAGGCACTCAGGCCGGGCGGGTGTCAGTCCGAGAAGCCGAGGCTCTCCTGACCAGGGCCGGGGGCGCGTCGAGACTTCCGCGGCGGTTTCGGTTCCTTGGTTGCGTAGGCAGGTACGGGCAGGATGCCCTCGCCCCGTAGGTCGTCGGTGCTGATGAGCGGGCCGCTGCTCACTGCGTCCAGCAGCTGTGCCTGTCGGGGTTCGAGGGCTACGAGGAGCCCGAGCGCGTTGATGAGGTCAAGCAGGTCAACGGTCCACCGGGCAGGCCAGGTCGGGGGCAGGATGTCGTTCAACGGGGTCTGTCGTTCCACGTCTGGCTTGCGCTTGCGGAAGCTGAACCACTTGCGGATCACCTGCACCCCGCCGATCCGATAGTCCCAGACTTCCGGCGCCACCGGGCGTGTGCAGCCCGTGCCCACCGTGAGGGTTCGCGTGGACGCGTCGTAAGAGATGTCCGCAGGTAACCCGTCGTCCTCTCCGATCACGACGACGCATTCCGGTTGTTCCTCCGGGGGAAGCCTCGGGGACGAGCCAGGTGAACTGTCGTGGTGCGAGGCGAAGCGCTGGCCGTACGTGTGGATCCACACCGTGCGCCTGCCCACTTCCACGAGGAATGGGCCTCGGTTGGGACGAGTCGGTCTACGTCAGCCAGGTCGCCCCCCACGCGCCGGCCGCGTTCTTCAGTGCTCCGCGTGCCCGTGGCGTTCCGCTGCTGGTGGCGCCGGTCGCCGCTTGGACGTCGTCCACCGCGGTGCTGCGGATCTACCTGGCCGTCCTGTCCGGCCTCGCCCTGTTCCTTGCGCTCCGCGCATGGCGGGGTGTTCTCCCCACCCGGGTGCTCGCGACCGCGGGCGTCCTGTTCGCCACCTTGTGGGTGACGCTGTTCTACGGTCCTCAGGCCATGCCCAACTACTGGGTCGCCGTCGGCGCCCTGGTCGGCACGGGCTGCTTCCTGCGCGCTCAGGCGAACCGCTTCGACCGAACGGCTCTGTGGGGCGTGGGCCTGAGCGCGGCCCTGATGGCCTGGATGCGCCCCACGGACGCGGTCTGGGCGACCCTGCCCCTGCTCGTCATGCCGGTGTGTGTACGGCGGTGGCGGCGCCCCGCGCTGCTGGGGGCGCTGGGCGGCGGCCTGGTCGCAGGGGCGGCCGAGTGGGTGATCGAGGCGTACGTCTCCTACGGCGGTCTGGCGCAACGCCTGTCCGACGCGTCCCGCATCCAGGGCGGACTCGGCTGGAACATCGCCGTCGCAGACCAGCTGCGCGCTCTGGGCGGACGTGCGCTGTGCCGCCCCTGCACCAGTGCCGCGCCCCCTGTGCTGGAGACCCTGTGGTGGTACGTTCTGCCGCTGCTCGCCGCCCTCGCGGGCGTGGTCGCCGTCCGGGCCCGCCGCCCCGCCGCCCCGCTCGTGCCGCTGGCCTGCGCCGTCTCGGCGGCCTTCCCGTACCTGTTCCTGATCGGTTACGCGGCACCCCGCTTCCTGCTGCCCGCCTATGCGCTGCTCGTTCTTCCGGTCGCCGATCTTCTGGTGCGCGTGGCCAGGGTCCCCGGTCGGATCCGCCGACCGCTGACTCTGGTGCTGCTGACCCTCGCTCTGGTCGGTCACCTGGCCGTGCAGTTCGCGGTGCTGGAGCACACCGTGCGGCGCACCACCGCTGCACATCGTGAGTGGGCGGCCGTCGCGGCCGGGCTGCACCGACTGGGCGTCCAACCGCCCTGCCTGGTGACGGGAGGGGACTACGTCCCGATCGCCTACTACGCGGGCTGCTCGTCCGCGGCGACCGGCGGCCACAACACCAACACCACCGCCGCAGCCATACGCCGAACCGCCCACCGGCTGCCCGTCGCCGCCCTCGTGGCACCGGGCGGCAGCCCGCCCGGATACGCCCGTTCCTGGACCCCGCACCAGGTGGCCGGCCTGCGCGTGTACGTCGCACCCGGCGTGACGCAGGGAGGGCGGAAGTGAACGCCATCAGCGTTCCGCTGTCCGTCGGCCTGCGCCGGTCCTGGCAGCTCGCCCTCACCGTAGCCGCGGTGGCGGCGGCAGTCTGGGTGCTCGCCGCACACCGGCACGCGGTGGACGCCAGCGCCGACCGGCTTGCCGTCGCCGATCGCGCCTGGCTGCTGGCGGCTGGTGCGGCCGCTCTCGCGACGTGGGTGTTCGCGGCCGTCGCCCAGCAGGGAGCGGTGGCCGAGCGGCTGCCTGCCGGGCAGCTCGTGGCGGCACAGTTCGCGGCGTGCGCGGCCAATCACCTGCTGCCCGCCGGGGTCGGCGCGAGCGCGGTCAACCTGCGGTTCCTCACCCGCCGCGGGCTGTCCACCGCCCGGTCGGCGACCGCGCTCGCGGTCAAGGCCGCCGCCGGCGCTCTGGTCCGCTTCGCACTTGCCGTCGTGCTGCTCCTGGCCTCGCCCCGGACCCCGCGCCTTTCGCCGGCCCTCCCACGCGCCTGCATCCTGCTCTCGGTGGCCGGCTGCGTCATCGTGGCCGCCACCGCCGTGGCCCTGAGCCGGCCGGCGCGCCGCGGCGTAGGGCGCGCGGCCGGCCAGGTCCTCGCCGACGTGCGGGCAGTGCACGGCCAGAGGGCCAGGGCATGCGCCCTGTGGGGTGGCTCCCTCGGCTTCGCCCTGCTGCACGCTGCCGTGGTGATCGCCGTGGTTCGGGCACTGGACGTGCCCGTGCCCGCCGGTCACGTCCTTCTGGCGTACCTCCTCGCCAGCGGCGCCGCCGTACTGCTACCCACCCCGGGCGGTCTGGGTTCACTGGACGCCGCGCTCGTGCTGACGCTCACCGCGGCCGGGACGCCCGCAGCCGCGGCCCTGTCGGCGGTCTTCGGCTACCGCCTGCTGACAGCCTGGCTGCCGCTGCTCCCCGGCCTGCTGGTGCTCGCGGTGTCGGCCCGCCGCTCCGTCCTGTGATCGTGACCCGACACCGCGGGGGTCCGCAGTGTGGACGTCGCCTCCTCGCGTGGCCCTGGGACCTCGCGGTGATGTTCCTGCCGTGGGCGCACGATCGCCGGCGCGTTGGTCAGCTCGATGCCGCGTTCGAAACCGCCGAAAACGCGGGTCATGGCGATGGCGCGCCGGACCGCGATCTGACGATGGACCGTGTGGCGACTCACGGCGGCCGTCAACCCGCTGCTGCGACCGCCGGCCGAGGCCGGTGGCTTTGTCCTGGAGCGATGGGCCGACGAGGAGGCCGCAGCCCGAATCGGCAGCCGTACGGTCGTTGCCCGCGCCGTCGGTCGGGCGGCTCTCGCCTCGGCCGGTATGCCACGTACCGCGACTCTGGCGGCGACCGGCGGGGCCGTGCCCCAGCGAGTGCAGGCCCTGCCGGCCCCGCCGCCCCCGCGCCGCACCCTGCCCTTCGCGGCGGGCGCCCTCCTGCTCACACTGTGCTGCGCCGGCCTGGCCCACGCCGCATCGGACAGCGAGAGCCTGGTCGAGAGCGCGGAACGGGCCCAGCGCGCCGCGGACGCCGAGGTGCCGGGCACGGAGGGTGGCCCGCCCTCCGCGGCGGCCGGACGCCTGCTGCCACCACGGCGGAGCCGGTGAACACCGGAGTCACCGCAGGTAGACGCGTAGTACCGCGGTACTACGCGCACGGCGCGGTTCAGCCTCCCGGTACCACCGATTCGGGGAATTCGACGCCTAGCGTTGCCGGTGTGGCGTCGGAAGGGACGGGCGCCGTAGGCCGACAGGGAGAACGCGAATGATCGAAGCACGGCAGTTGACCAAGCGATACGGCGACAAGACGGCGGTCGACGGGCTGGACTTCGTCGTGAAGCCGGGCACGGTGACCGGCTTTCTGGGGCCCAACGGCGCGGGCAAGTCCACGACCATGCGCATGATCGTCGGCCTGGATGCCCCGACGAGTGGATCCGTCACCGTGAACGGCCACCACTACGCCAGCCACCGGGCTCCACTGCAGGAGGTCGGCGCGCTCCTGGAGGCGAAGTCGATCCATCCGGGCCGCTCGGCGTACAACCACCTCAGGGCGCTCGCGCTGACCCACGGGATTCCGGGCAGCCGGGTCGACGAGGTCATCGACCTGGCCGGCCTTGGCAGCGTGGCAAGGAAGCGGGCCGGTGCCTTCTCCCTCGGGATGGGCCAGCGGCTGGGCATCGCCGCGGCGCTGCTGGGCGATCCGCTGACGGTGATGCTGGACGAGCCGGTCAACGGGCTGGACCCGGAGGGCGTGCTCTGGATCCGCAACCTGCTCAAGGGGCTCGCCGACGAGGGCCGGACGGTGTTCGTGTCCTCGCACCTGATGAGTGAGATGGCCCTGGTGGCGGACCACCTGATCATCGTGGGACGCGGCCGGCTGCTGGCCGACACGACCGTGGCGGACCTGATCCGCGAGGCGGGCGGCGACACCGTGAACGTGACGACCCAGGACCCGGCGCGGCTGCGGGACGTGCTGGCCGGGCCCGGTGTCGACGTCACAGGCCGGATCGGCTCCGAGGAGCTCCAGGTGACCGGGCTGACCGCCCGCCAGATCGGACTCAAAGCCGCCGAACACGGCATCGCGCTGTTCGAGCTGAGCGCCAGGACCGTGTCACTGGAAGAAGCGTTCATGGACCTGACCAAGGACGCCGTGGAGTACCACGGCACCACGGCCGGCATCGAGACCCTGGGGAGGCTCGCATGAGCACCCTCACCGCGACAGCGGAGGAACCCAGGACCACCGCGCCCCGCCCCGCCTACCGGGTGACCGGACGGCGCGTGCTGTCCTCGGAGTGGGCCAAGCTGTGGTCGCTGCGCTCGACCTGGATCACCCTGGGCCTCGGTCTGCTGTTCCTGGTGGCCTTCGGGCTGATCGCCGCGAGCCGCTACAAGTCGCAGATCGGCTCCAGCCACATGGACCGGGACTTCGCCGCCTCGACGGCCGTCAGTCTGTCCCTCTTCGGCACGAACTTCGCCCAGCTCGCCCTCGGCGTGCTCGGCGTGCTGGTCACGGCGGGGGAGTACTCGACGGGCATGATCCGCTCGACGCTCGCGGCGGTTCCCCGCAGGCTGCCCGTGCTGTGGTCCAAGGCGGCCGTGTTCGGGCTGGTGGCGCTGGTGATCGGCACGCTCGGCGCGTTCGTCGCCTTCGGCTTCGGCAGCGGCATCGTCTCCGGCACGCCGGCCGCGATGAGCCTCTCGCACGCTGGAGTACTGCGAAGCCTGCTGGGCGCCGGGCTCTACCTGGGACTGGTCGGTGTGATCGGCGTCGCGCTGGGCGCGCTGCTGCGGTCGGTGGCCGGCGGTATCTCGGTGCTGGTCGCCACACTCATGCTCATCCCAGGGCTCATCTCCCTGCTGCCGAGCTCCTGGCAGAACGACATCAGCCCCTACCTGCCGAGCAACGCGGGCGAGTCGCTGTTCGCCCTGACCCACGACAGCACCGCCCTGTCCCCCACGGCCGGGCTGCTGGTCTTCCTCGGCTGGACGGCGCTCGCCCTGGCGGGAGCGGCGTACCGGCTCGTGCGCAGCGACGTCTGACCGCCCGCACCATGGGCAGGTGACCACGTTGACGACCACCACCGACGACATCGGCGGGATGGGGCCGCTGGTCGCCCGGCTAAGCCGGGGCGGCCAGCGGCTGCGGCACGCGGACCGGGCGCATCCATGGGTGCTGGACACCGCGGTGGTGGTGCTGGTCTTCCTGGTGTTCTGCCTGCCGGATCTGCTGCACGGGGGCGCCGGGGACGGCGACGCCCCACGCCGGTTCAGACTCGCCTTCACCCGGCTTCCTCCGCCTGCCATGCTCGCCCTGCAGGCCGGTCTCGTGCTGCCGCTGCTGTGGCGGCGCCGCAGGCCCATGGCGGCCTTCGCCGCCATCACGGCCGTGTTCGTCCTCCAGTGGTCGCTGGGTGCCGCGCTGCGCGCCGACGTCGCCCTGTTCATCGCCCTGTACAGCCTGGCTCTGCACGGGCGGCTGCGGCAGCTGCCGTGGGCCTGCGGGGCCATGGCGGCCGGCATCGTGCTGGTCGCGGTGCGCGCTTCCGCGGCGGTGTCCGTCTGGGACGCGCTGTTCTTCCTGCTGAGCACGGCGACCGCGGCCCTGGCGCTCGGCCTGATGGTACGGACCCGCCGGGCCCAGCTCGCCGGGCTGCGAGACCGGGCCGCCCGCCTGGAGATCGAGCGTGACCAGCGCAGCAGGCTGGCCACGGCCGCCGAACGCACCCGGGTCGCCCGCGAGATGCACGACATCGTCGGCCACAACCTGTCCGTCATCATCACGCTCGCCGACGCGGGCTCCTACGCCACCGACATCGCTCCCGAACGGGGCAAGGAGGCTCTTCAGCTTATCGGCGACACCGGCCGGACGGCCCTCGGTGAGCTGCGGCGCGTGCTGGGTGTCCTGCGGGAGGCGTCCGACGGCCCTGCCGGGGCGCTGGAACTCAGTCCGCAGCCCGGTGTCGGGGACGTCGAAGCGCTGTGTGAGGGTGTGCGCACTGCCGGTCTGGAGGTCGTCTACCGGACCTCCGGCGACGTCGACGCCCTGGACGGCGGGGTACAGCTGACGGTGTACCGCATCGTCCAGGAAGCCCTCACCAACACCCTGAAGCACGCGGCCACCGACTCCCGGGTGCACCTGGCGATCCTCGTCGAGGACAGCCGGCTGAACATCCAGGTCCAGGACACCGGCCCGGCCGTACGGTCCGGGCCGCCGAACGAGGAAGGACACGGCCTGGTGGGCATGCGGGAGAGAGCGGCTCTGTACGGCGGCACCGTGAGCGCGGGGCCGACGGGCGGCGGAGGATGGAGCGTCGAGGCCGTCCTCGACCTCACACCCCAGGGCGGTGACCGATGACCACCGTCCTCATCGTGGACGATCAGCCGCTGCAACGCTACGGCTTCCACCTCCTCCTGGACTCCGTCGCCGAGACCGACGTCGTCGGGGAGGCCGCCCACGGCGCCGAGGCTGTTCGCAAGGCCGCCGAACTGCGCCCGGACGTCGTCCTGATGGACGTCCGCATGCCCGGCATGGACGGCATCGAGGCCACCCGTCGCATCGTCGCCGCCGGCGGCCGCTCGCGCGTCCTGGTACTCACCACCTTCGACCTGGACGAATACGTCCACGCCGCCCTCCGTGCCGGCGCCAGCGGCTTCCTCCTCAAGGACGCGCGCCCCGAGGAGCTCCTCGCCGGCATCCGCGCCGTCGCCTCCGGCGACGCCGTCATCGCGCCCGCCCTCACCCGCCGTCTCCTGGAGGAGTACGCCCGCTACGTCCCCGCGCACCGCGCGGACCCTGCCGAGGACCCGGGACTCGCCTCACTCACCGACCGCGAGCGAGAGATCCTCGTCGCCGTCGGCAAGGGCTGGACCAACGGTGAGATCGCCGCCCGGTTCGTCCTGTCCGAGTCCACCGTCAAGACGCACGTCGGCCGCGTCCTGGCCAAGATCGGAGCCCGCGACCGCGTCCAGGCCGTGATCTTCGCCTACGACCGAAGGCTCGCCCGGCCCAACGAGGACTGAACCGAGGAACGGTGGCCGGTCAGGACGCGCTCATGGCCGGGGTCGTGGTGGTCTTGAAGCCCTCGGTCTTGTTGGCCTGGACGGCGAAGTCATTGGTGAACGTCTTGCTGAGGTCCACCGACGACTTCACGTTGCCGACCAGTTGCTCGGTGGCCAGCGAGGTCTTCGGGCCGCCGGCCGGCATCAGGCCGTCGGGGAGGAACTGGCCCTTGTCCTCGTTCAGGGCCGAGATGTAGTCGGCCTTGGTCACCAACTGGTTCGAGACGTACGACGCCGGCAGCTTGTTCGCGATGTCGGCGGCGCTGTGGGTGTTGATCCAGTGCATGGTGGCGACGAGCGCGTCGACGACCTTCTGCACGGTGGCCTTGTGCGAGTTCACCCAGTCGGTGAGGGCGAGCACACTGGCCGCGGGATAGGCGCCGCCCATCGCCGCCGTGGCGCCGGAGGTGGTGGCCAGGTCGATGGCGGAGGAGCCGACGCCCTTCTTCTGGATCGCGGCCACCGTCGGCTGCGTCGTCATGACACAGTCGACCTTGCCCTTCTGCAGCGCGGCGACGGCGGTGGACCCCGCGCCGACCGCGATCCGGTGGAACTGGCTGGTCTTGACGCCCTGCTTGGCGGCCAGGAACTGGGTGAGGGTGTCGGTGCCCGACCCCAGGTCGGTGACGCCGAGGGTCTTTCCCTTGAAGTCGGAGCCCGAGTGGACGCCCGACTTCGTGGTGCACATCTCGCGCTCGCCCGGCGCGCCGGAGAGCTGGACGACGTCCTCGACCGCCTTGCCCTTCGCCTGGAACTCGATCGTGTGGTTGTACCAGGCGCCCGCCATGTCCACCTGCCCCGAGGCCATGGCTTCCTCGGCGCCGACACCGCCGTCCTGCTCGGTGCTCAGCTGGACGTCGACGCCGTACTTCTTGTAGAAGCCGAGCTGCTGGGCGAGCTGGTACGGGAGGTAGATCTGCTTGTCGAGGCCGCCGGCCATGAGCTTGACGGTCGGAACGGAACCCGAACCGCCGGTCGAGGCGGACGAGGTGCTGGAACAGGCGCTGACGGCGCCGAGGGCGAGGACGGTGAGGACGGACGCGGCGACGGCGACGGGTCGTCTGGACATGGCTGACCACATTCCTTTGCTACAAGTCTGTGATGAAGTAGAGGGAAGTGCTGTGTTCTCAGAGGGAGTTGGCCGCGGACGGAGCCGGTGGGCGCCAGGACAGCAGCCGGTGTTCGAGCTTGCCGATGAGCCACTCGGCGCCGAGCACGATGACCGAGATGACGAGCATCGTGGCGAACACGCCGTTGGGGTCGAAGTTGTTCTGTGCGGTCTTGATGACCAGGCCGAGACCGCTCTGCGCGCCGAGCACCTCGCCGACCAGCGCGCCGACGATGGCGAAGCCGAAGGCGCTGTGCAGGCTGGCGATGATCCAGGTGAGCGCGGACGGCACGATGACGTGCCGGGTGATCTGCGTCTGTGAGGCGCCGAGCACCTTCGCGTTGGCGAGGATGTTGCGGTCGACCTCACGCACGCCCTGGAAGGCGTTGAAGAAGACGATGAAGAACACCAGCACCGCGGCGAGCAGGATCTTCGGCAGCACGCCGATGCCGAACGCGACGATGAAGATCGAGCCGAGGACGATCCGCGGGATCGCGTTGACCATCTTGATGTAGGGGCCGAGCACGTCGGCGAGGAAGCGGCTCTGGCCGAGCGTGACGCCGAAGACCACGCCGGTGACCGCCCCGAGGGCGAAGCCCGCGAGCGCCTCCTGGATGGTGGTCCAGATGTTGGCGTAGAAGGACCCGAACTCGGTGCCGTTCCGGAAGAGGTCGACCAGCCGCCTGGCGATGCCGGACGGCTGCCCGAAGAAGAACGGGTCGACGACGCCCCAGGTGGTGAACGCCTGCCAGCCGCCGATGACGACGGCCGCGAGGCCGATCCGGGCCGCCCACACCTGCGCGGTGCGCCGCCGGGCGGCCCGCTTCGCGGCGACAGCGGCCGAGGACGGTGCGCCGCCCTTGACCAGCGTGGCGGGAACTGCGGACGTCGTGCTCATGCCGTACCTCCTGCGGTGCGGGCGTAGGCGCGCTCCACCTCCTCGCGCAGCGTTTCCCAGATCTGGTGCTGAAGGTCGATGAAGCGGGGCTGGAAGCGGATCTCCTGGACCGCGCCGCGCGGGCGCGGCAGATCGATGTCGAAGACCGCCTTGACCGACCCGGGGCTGGACGTCATGACGACGACCCGGTCGGCCAGTGCCACGGCCTCGTCGAGGTCGTGGGTGATGAAGATGACCGACGGACGGATCTGCTCCCACAAGCCGAGCAGTTCGGTCGACATGATCGCCTTGGTCTGCACGTCCAGGGCGCCGAACGGTTCGTCCATGATCAGGATCTTGGGCTCGTTGATCAGCGCCGCGGCCATCGCCACGCGCTTGCGCATACCACCGGAGAGTTGGTGCGGGTATCGGTCCTCGAACCCCGTCAGACCCACCCGGCGTAGCCAGTCGCGTGCCGACGCCTGCGCCTGCTGCTTGGGGACGCCGCGGAAGACCGGGCCCATCAGGACGTTGCCGAGGACGGTCTTCCAGGGCAGCAGCGCGTCGGTCTGGAACATGAAGCTGACGCCGTCGGCGACGCCGTCCACTTCACGGCCGCCGACCTTGACCGAGCCCTCGCTGGGCCGGTCGAGCCCGGACACCATGCTCAGCGTCGTCGACTTGCCGCAGCCGGTCGGGCCCACCACCGCGCAGAACTGGCCCGGCTCCACGGTGAAGGAGACGTCCTCAAGCGCCGTGAACACCTCACCCGTAGGAGTCAGAAATCGTTTGGTGAGTCCTGAAATCTCGACTCGAGCGCTGTCCCGGCCGACTTTTGCGGCGACCGGGCTCACCGCGACGTCATTTCGCGAAGCCATCTGAGACTGTCTCCTTTCCTCACCTCGGAGGTCGAGGAAGGCAGACGCTAAAGGCCGCCCCGTATTACGTCGCTGTTTCACACGTATCTCGCGATAGTCGTGTTAACAGGGGTTCTGCGCGTTCTGCTCAGTAGGCCGGGGGGTGGGCAGAATGTCCTCGGTGGGACACAATCACGCCACCACGGGTACGGCGCAGGGGCCGTACCCGGCAGCACGACAAGGGCGTAGGCACCTGTGATGCCCATCCGTATCCGGATCGGCCGCGGCGGGAAGGGGAGGCTCTCCGCGCGGATCCTGGCCAGCCAGCTGGTCATCCTGACTCTGACCGGAGCCATCGGCTTCGTACTGTTCGCGTTCGCCCAGCGGGGCGAGATCGACCGCGCCTACGAGCAGCGGGCACTGGACATCGCGCAGACCACCGCCGCCGAGCCGCAGATCCGGCAGGCCGTGGCGCACGGGGGCGGCGGCGGGATCGTGCAGACCGTCGCCGAACGGATCCGCAAGGCGTCGGGGGCGTCGTACGTGGTCGTGATCGACCTGCACGGAATCCGTCACTCGCACCCCGACCCGGCGCTGATCGGCGAGCCGGTGGGCGATCCCATCGCGGTGCTGGACGGCCGCCCCCACGTGGGTTCCGACCAGGGCGCGACCGGGCGGTCCGCCAACGGCAAGGCTCCTCTGTACGGGCCCACGGGCACGCTGGTCGGCGAGGTGTCGGCCGGTATCCCGGAACACGATGTGCTCGGCGAGCTGTGGCGGGAGCTGCCCACCTTCGGCCTGTATGCCGCGATCGCCGTCGCCCTCGGCTCGACGGCAGCGTTCCTGCTGGCCAGGCGGCTGAAACGGTCGACCTTCGGGCTGGAGCTGGAGGAGATCGCCGGACTGCTGCAGGACCGCGAGGCCATGCTCCACGGCATCAGGGAGGGCGTGATCGCCTTCGATCCCGACGGCAGGATCACCGTGGTCAACGACGAGGCCCGCACCCTGCTCGGCCTCGGCGCGGCGCTCGGCAGCAGGCTCGATGAGGTGTTGCCCGACGGGCGGCTGCGCCGCGCCCTGGACGGCACCCTGACCGGCGCCGACCTCAGCGTGCTGACCGACGACCACTGCCTGGTGGTCAACCGGATGCCGGTGACACTGCACGGCCGAGAGCTGGGCGCGGTGGTCACCGTCCGCGACCGCACCGAGCTGATCGGGCTGCTGCGCGAACTGGACTCGGTGCGCGGACTGACCGACGCCCTGCGCGCCCAGCAGCACGAGTTCACCAACCGCATGCACACCGTGGCCGGGCTGCTGGACATCGGAGACCACGACGCCGCCTTCGAGTACGCGGTCGAATCGGCCGGCGCCGATCAGGCGCTGACCGAGTCCGTACGCGAACGGATAGGCAACGCGCTGCTCGTGGGGCTGATCGTCGCCAAGACCACGGTGGCCGCGGAACGCGGGGTGCAGGTGACGCTCAGCGACGACTCCGCGCTCGGCGAGGACCCGCCGCACCTGCGGCGGCTGCTGACCATCGTCGGCAACCTCCTGGACAACGCCATCGACGCGGCGGCCGGCGGACCACCCCCGGCGGGCAGCCGCCAGGTGCGGCTCTCCCTGATCGAGGCCGTCGACCAGGTGTTCGTCCGGGTCTCGGACAGCGGCCCGGGGATTCCCCCTGGAGCCGCCGAAACGATCTTCGAGGACGGCTGGTCGACCCGGCCGGACCGCGGCACCGCCCGGCGCGGACTCGGTCTGGCCCTCGTCCACCGGCTGGCCCAGCGACACGGCGGCACCATCACGGCCAGCGAGGGTCCGGGCGCGGTCTTCACCGTCGTGCTGCCGGTGCCGGACGCCACCGCCCTCCCGGCGGACGAACAGTTCACGACGGCCTCGCCGTCAGGAGGTGACCGCGGATGATCCGGATCCTGGTGGTGGACGACGACTTCCACATCAGCCACATCCACTGCGACTACGTCTCCCGCGTCGAGGGCTTCGAGGTGATCGGCCGGGCGGCGACCGTGGCCGAGACGCTGGACGCGGTGCGCACCCTCCACCCCGACCTGCTGCTGCTCGACGTCTTCCTGCCGGACGGCAGTGGACTCGACGTGCTGCGGCAGCTCAGCGCGGACGAGGGCGGCGCCCGCCCCGACGCGATCATGATCACCGCCGACCGGGACATCACCTCGGTACGGACCGCCATGAAGCTCGGTGCCGTGGGATACCTGGTCAAGCCGTTCGGCGCCACCGACCTGGCCGAGCGGCTCACCGCCTACCGCGAACTCCAGCACCGCGTGGACGCCCTCGGACTGGCCCCCCGCACCGACCAGGCCGACGTGGACGCCCTCTTCAGCGCCGCCCGGCCACCGGCCGTCCCCCGGGTCCCGGCCAAGGGCCACTCCGCGCCGACCCTCGCCCTCCTGCACCAGGTCCTGCGCGACGCCCACGACCCCCTGTCCGCGGCCCAGGCCGCCGAACTCACCGGCGTCTCCCGCGCCACGGCCCAGCGGTACCTCTCCTACCTCGTACGGGAGGGTATGGTCCGGCTCGAACTACGCTACGGAGCCACCGGCCGGCCCGAACACCGCTACCGGATCGTGCACTGAGGATCCGCCTCGGATGCCCGCGTCCCACCGGCGTACCGGGCCGGCGTGCGCCGTGCGGGTGGGGCCCGTCAGAGTTCCAGGCGGTAACCGTGCCCCCGCAGGGTGGTGATGCGGGGCAGGCTGCTGGGGCGGGCCGAGGTGGCGGCGGCCTGCGTGAGGCGGCGGCGCAGGCCGGCCATGGTGACGTCGAGGGTCTTGGTGGAGCCGAACCAGTTCTCGTCCCAGACCTGTGCCATCAGGGTCTCCCGGGAGACGGCCTCCCCCGCATGCCGGGTCAGGACGGCGAGCAGGTCGAACTCCTTGGGACGCAGCTCGACATCCTGGTCGTGCAGTATGCAGCGGCGGGCGACGCCGTCCAGGACGAGGTCGGCCAGCCGGACGGGTTCCTGCGGCGGCGTGGCGACGACCCTGCGCCGCAGATGGGCGCGGAGCCGGGCGAGCAGCACGGTCAGGCCGAACGGCTTGACGAGGTAGTCGTCGGCCCCCGCGTCCAGCCCGGCGATGACGTCGATGTCGTCGGTGCGGGCCGTCAGGATGACGATCAGCAGGTCCGGGTGGCGGGCTCGCAGGGTGCGGGCGACGTCCAGACCGTCCATGTCGGGCAGCCCCAGGTCGAGCAACAGCACGTCGTACGGGGTGCGCGCGGCCTCGGCCAGGGCCGCGGAACCCGTCCGGCTCCAGGTCGGTGTGTAGCCGTTGCCGCGCAGGCCGGACTCCAGATGGCGGCCGATGGTGTCGTCGTCCTCGACGACGAGGATGCGATGGCGGCTGCGGTCGGCGTTCGCGTGCGTGCGCATGCTGGACAGCCTAGGAGCGGGCGAGCCGCTCGGCCCGCCCGCTCCCGGCCGCTCACAGATCACGCAGTTCCTCCACGGCGGGCCGGCCGGCGCTGCGGATGCCGTTCAGCGCGGCGCCCAGTACGGCGACGACGGCCGCGCCCGCCGTCAGGGCCAGGTAGCCGCCCGGCACCGACAGGCTCGCGGGCGGCGGATCGAAGACGCCCGTCAGGACCTTCACGAGCATCTCGGACAGCGCCCACCCGATGAGAGCGCCCCCGGCGAGCCCGCCGGCGGCCAGCAGCAGGGCCTCGGTGAGGACCATGCCGCGCAGTTGGCCGCTGCGGGCGCCGAGGACGGTGGCGACGGCGAAGGTGCGGCGGCGTTCGGCCAGTCCGAGGGCGAGGACGAGGCCGCCTGCTCCGGCGGCCAGCAGGACGGCGAAGGCGAGTTCGACGCGGGTGAGCCCGGCCAGGTCGACGGAGGTGAGGCTGGTGCCGACCGTGCCGCGCGTCTGCGTGAGGTCGGTGACCGTGGCACCGGTGCCGAGCCGCTCGCGCAGATGTGCGGCGATCTGCCGCTGGTGGCTGCCTCCCGTGTCGAGCAGGAAGGCGCCGACCGCGTCGCTGCCGGTCGCCTTGGCCACGTAGGCCGCGTTGGCGACGAAGAAGCTGTCCTTCGGCGCGGTCGGGAACTCCTTGACGATCCCCGCGTAGTGGAAGGGCACGGTACGCAGTGCCTTCGTACGGGCGTCCTGGACGCGGAGGTTGACGGTGTCACCGGGGGAGAGCTGGAAGTCGTGCACGGTCTCCGCGCTGACCAGCAGGTTGTCGGGGTGCTGGGTGAGCCGCCGCATCAGCTGCCCGGCGGTGCCGCCCGCGAAGTAGGCGTCCTGGAGCGAGGTCGCCTTCGCGACGGTGGCGGGCCGGACGCCGTAGAGGTCCTGGAGGTCGGCGCCGACATAGGCGTAGCGGTGCTGGACAGGCTCGACGTGCCGGACGCCGGAGACCTTCAGGCTGCCCGCCGCGCTCGGCGGGATCTGCGCGCCGGGCGGCTCGGTGACGGTGACGTCCGCGCCGTTGGTGAGGCGGGCGTCGACCTCGGACTGCTGGCGGTAGGTGGAGTTGAAGACGGCCGTGGAGATCGCGAACGACACGGCGAGGGCGAGCAGCACCACCGAGCGGGCCAGCGGACGCCGGCGGCGCGACAGCACGGCCGCCGTGGTCGTGGCGAGGGTCGCGGTCAACGGACGGGCGAGGTGGGCCAGCGCCGGTCGGCCGTGGGCGAGAGCCAGCAGGGTCAGCCGCCACAGCAGCAGTGCCGCGCCGAGCCACAGAAGCGCGGGGCCGAGGAACGCCCAGTAGGAGACGGAGACGCTGGGCACGCCCTCCGGAGCGAGGACGAGGGCGTACTGGTTGCCGGAGGAAGCGCGGAAGACCAGCCACGAGCCGATCAGCAGGGCGAAGTCCAGGCCGTACCGCAGCCACCAGGGTGAACGGGTTCCGCCCGGCTCCTTCCCGGTGTCCGCGACGGTCACCGTGCGCAGGTCCCGCAGGGCGGGCACGAGCACCGCGCCGGCGGCCACGGCCACGCCGAGGACGAAAGCGACGGCGTACCAGAGCGCCCAGGTGCCCGCGTTCGCCCCGAAGGAGGCGGTGCCGAACGCGATACGGCCGGTCAGCGCGGCGAGCCCGAGACCCGCGAGGCCGCCGACCACCCCCACCGGCGCGGCCTCCAGGCCCGCGAGTGCGGTGATCTGACGGGGCCGCAGCCCGCGCAGCCGCAGCAGCCCCTGCTCCCGGCGGCGCCGTTCGCCGTCGGCCGAGGCGACCGCCGCGGTCAGGGCGGCGGCCAGGACCGCGCCTGGGACACCGAGGAAGAGGAAGAGGATCTGGGCGTAGAGGGCGTCCTGGCGGGCGGAGTCGAGCGCGGCGCCGAGATTGTTGCCGACCAGCGCGGTGCCCGCCGACCTGGCCTCCAGGTTGTGGGCGGCGCCGGTCACCGAGGAGAACGCGGCGGCCGGGTCGGACGGCAGCTTCGCGTCGCGGGCCACGTGGATCTGCGTGGTGACGTCGGTGGCTCCCCGGGTGAGGGATGCGAACCGCGCGGCGGGCAGGAGCACCACGTTGTCCGGCGGAGCGGCCGGCTGGGACTGTGCGGGCGCGCCGACCTTCTGGAACAGCGAGTCGGCCTGGGGCAGGTCGACCACGCCGTCCACTCGCACCTGCCGCAGCCCGGCGCCCGGCAGCCGTACGCCGATGGTGTCGCCGGGGGCCGCGTGCAGGTTGGAGGCGGTCTGCTGGGCGAGCAGGACGCCGGTGCCGGAGCCGGAGAGCGTGCGCAGCTCGCCGGGGAACCAGGTGCCATAGCCGGCCGGGAGGCCGAGCGCGACGCCGGGGCCGGTGGTCTGGGTGCTGCCCTGGACGGTGGCGGTGAAGCCGGTGGTGCGGGCGAAGCCGACGGGCAGCGCGGCCTGTGTGCCGGGGGTGGCCCGCACCAGCGCCCGGACGACGTTCGGGTCGGCGCCGGGCTGTGCCTCGACCTGCCAGTCCACGGCGACCGAGCGCACTGCCCGCTGGGTCATGGTCGCCTTGGACGCGGTGAGGAAGGAGCCGAGCGCGGCGACCAGGCCGACGGCGAGGGCGATCCCGGCGACGGCGGCGAGGAGCCGTCCGATGCGGTGGCGGGCGAGTCCGCCCGCCCAGGTGGTGATCATGACAGGCTCCCTCGTGGGTCCGGCGCGTCCGCTGACCCGGGTGCGAGCAACCGGCCCTCGCGCATGATCCGGCGGACGGTGAGCCGGGCGGCGACGGCCGGGTCGTGGGTGGTGACGACGAGGGCCGCGCCCGTCCGGTCGGCCGCCGCCAGCAGGGCGTCCAGGACTCGTCCGCCGGTGGTGCGGTCGAGGCGGCCGGTGGGCTCGTCGGCGAGGATCAGCCGGGGCGACTGTGCCAGGACGCGGGCCACGGCCACCCGCTGGGCCTGACCCCCGGAGATCTCGTCGGGCAGCCGGTCGGCCAGCCCGGCCGCGCCGACCACGTCGAGCGCCTCGGCGACCGGGCGGCGGGTCTCCTCCACCCGCGGTCCGGCGAGCATCAGCGGCAGCGCGGTGTTCTCGGTGACATCCAGAGCGGGGATGAGGCTGTCGGCCTGGAAGACGAGACCGATGTCCCGCGGCCCGTCGAGTCCGGGCCGGTCGATCGTTCCGCTGGTGGGGCGTTCCAGCCCGGCCAGCAGATGCAGCAGGGACGACTTCCCCGACCCGGACGGGCCCACGACCGCCAGCCGGTCGCCGCAGCGGACGTCCAGGTCGGCGCCGTGCACGGCCACCACGGCGCCGGGGCCCCTGCCGAAGGTGAGCGCGACTCCCCGGCAGGAGACGAGCAGGTCAGCGGTGGACATGACCGTCCCCCTTCGTATGCACGGTTCCCTCGTCCCCCTTCGTATGCACGGTTCCTTCGTGCCCCTCGTGAACCCGCCCGTCGTCCAGTGCGATCACCCGGTCGGCGCCCCGCACCGCCTCCGCGCTGTGCGTCACGATCAGCACCGCGCAGCCGTCCGCCGCCCGGTCCCGCAGCATCCGCAGCACCAACTCCTCGGTGCCGCCGTCGAGTTCGCCGGTCGGCTCGTCGGCCAGCAGCACGGCCGGGGAGTTGGCCAGCGCGACGGCCAGTCCGGCGCGCGCCAGCTCACCGCCGGACAACTGCCGCGGCAGCGCGCTCGCCCGCTGCCCGAGCCCCACCTGCTCCAGCAGCGCCTCGGCCCGCACGGCGGGCCGGCCGCGCACCGCGTGCTGGGCGAGTCGGATGTTGTCGCGCACGGACAGATGCGGCAGCAGGTTGCGGGACTGAAGGAGCACGCCCAGATGCCGGGCGCGCAGCCGGGCGCGCTCGGTCTCGGGCCGGTGGCTGATCCGTACCCCCGACACCCGGACCTCGCCGCCCGACGGCTCGTCGAGGCCGGCCAGGCACGCCAGCAGGGTCGACTTGCCCGCCCCTGAGGGGCCGACGACGGCGACCGTCTCACCCTGCCGCACCCGCAGCGACACCCCGCGCAACGCGAGCGTCTCCTCCTCGCCCGCCCGGTAGAAGCGGTACAGCTCCCGGGCGGCCAGCACCCCGTCGTCGTTCGTACCTGCGGGCATCGCACTCACCGCCACGCAAGCGAGTCGCTGACGGTCCGCCACGGATCGACGTTGTCGGCGTTCACCGGGCCGGACAGCGTCAGGTCCACCTCGTGGCCCTGCCGGTAGAAGGCGTACCGCTCGAACGCGTCCCGCACCACTTTGCCGGTGACCGGATCCTTGGCCGAGTCGCCCTGATAGGTGAGAAGGACGACCTGACCCGCGTGACGGGTCACCTGCGAGACCTTCGGGGACGCGAAATTCGGCACCTGGGTGCGCAGTCGGGGTACGACGGTGTTCGTGAGCGAGGTGACGGTCGGCGCGGTGGTGGCGGCGGCCGTCGTGATCTGGACGCTGTTCAGTTTGTCCGTGAACACGGTCGTGGCGCCCTTGCCTGTGCGGGCCCAGCCCTCCGGCACCTTCACCGTGAATGCGGTGAACCCGCTGGTGGGCCGGTAGGCCACGAAGACCTGGTTGTCGGGGATGTCACCGGGCGGGTTCGACTCGGTGGGCGCCGGACTGGGCTGCGCCGGCGACGTGGACGACACCGTGGAAGCCGAACCGGACTGCGTCCCGGACGACGATCCGGAACACCCCGCGATCACCGCGGCGACCACCGTCACTACGACGACGCCGGCGGAAGTACGTGCGTACGACATGGTCACTGCCCTCCCGAGGAACTGCCGGGGAACTGTCTTCCGGTCATGCCACCGACGCTAGGAGGCCGACGGTTAACGCCCCGCACGCCGACGGTTAGACGACGGCAAAAGCGCGTGGCGCACCGCGCACGGGCCGGTCGGGGGGCCGCAAGATGGGGGCATGAGACAGCGCGTGGTGCGAGTCGCCCTCACCGCCGCCCTGGTCGCCGTCGTCCTCCTCGCCGTCCCGCTGGCCCTGGCGATCAGGTCGTCCCTGTACGCCGACCAGCGCGACACCCTGGAACGGGCGGCGCTGTCCGGCGCCGTGCGCGTCAGCCCGGACTACACGACCGGCGACCCAGTGGAACTGCCCGCGCCCCCGGCCGGCGGGCGCCTCGGACTGTACGACCTCGGCCTGCGGCTGCGGGCCGGCACCGGCCCCCGTACCGGCGACAGCGCCGTGCGACGGGCACTGGCCGCGGAGGTGGTGCGCGGCCGGTCGGGCGGTGACCTGGTCGTCGCCGTGCCCGTCTCGCACGCCGAGCGGGTGATCGGCGTCGTACGGGCCTCCTCACCGGCATCCGCCGTACGCGACCGTTACCTGCTCGCCTGGGCTGTCCTTGCCGGAGTCTGTGCCCTCGCGCTGACGGTGGCCGTCCTCGTCGCCCGTCGGCAGGCGCGGGTGCTGGCCGTGCCGCTGGAGGACCTCTCCCGCCACTGCCAGGCCGTCACCGCCGGTGACCTGAGCGCCCGGGCAGCCCCCAGCAGCGTCGCCGAGATCGACCAGGTCGCGCACACCCACAACGAGATGCTGCACAGCCTGACCGAACTCCTGCGCCACGAAAGGGACTTCACCACCAACGCCTCCCACCAGCTACGCACCCCGCTGACCGGGCTCCAGCTCACCCTGGAGGCGGGGCTCGCCCAGGACGACGACGCCCGGACGCGGGCGGCCCTGGAGGAGGCACTGGCCACCACGCGCCGCCTGCACGGCACGGTGGAGGAGGTGCTGCGCCTGTCCCGCTCCCGCGGCCTGCCGCGCCGGCCCGCGCCGGACACCTCCGTGCCACGGCTGCTGCGCGAGATCGAGGTGCGGTGGCACGGAATGTTCGCGCGCGACGGCAGACGCCTGGAGTGCGCGACCGTCGATGCGGCCGACGACGCCCGCGTCCCCGGCGTCCCCGTCACCGAGATCCTCGGCGTCCTGTTGGACAACGCCCGCGTCCACGGGCACGGCACCGTACGACTCACGGCCCGCGACCTCGGCGAAGCCGTCGCCTT
Organism: Streptomyces sp. SAS_272; assembly: GCF_052543235.1. Lineage (NCBI taxonomy): Bacteria > Bacillati > Actinomycetota > Actinomycetes > Kitasatosporales > Streptomycetaceae > Streptomyces > Streptomyces sp. SAS_272. The sequence continues at coordinate 53,115 of NZ_JBMNDR010000014.1, forward strand.
CGACGTCACCGACGAGGGCGCCGTGGACGGCGAGGCCGGCCGGCTGTTCGATCGCGGTCACACCGGCCCGGAACCGGGCTCCGGCATCGGGCTGTCCCTCGCCCGCGACCTGGCCGTCTCCCTCGGCGGCAGACTCTCCCTGACCGGCCGCCGCCCGGCCGCCTTCACTCTGCTCGTCCCCGTACGCCATGAGGAAGCCGACTCCGAGGACGGTTGCTGAAGACCGTTCAGGCGCCTGGCGTGAGAGCGGGAGCCGGTCCCAGGCGGGTGACGATCCGGCTCGCGGCGGTCTTCTGCAGCAGTCCGTAGGCGAGGACCGGCAGCAGCAGGTGAGGTTTGTCGGGCAGGGACGCGGTGATCAGCACCGCGCTCGCGCTGCTGTTGTTCATGCCGCAGGCGAGCGTCAGCGACGAGGCGGTACCCGCTTCCAGCCGCAGGACGCGGGCGGCGACCCGGCCGAGGACGAAGGAGAGCAGGCAGACCAGGGCGGCCACGGCCAGGGCGGCGGCGAACAGCAGCGGGCGGGGCCGGGTGAGGACGGAGCCGAGGGCTCCGCTGGCGTTGACGTAGGTCAGGACCAGCGAACCGGCCATGGCCGCCGGTGCCACCGTCGTGACGAGACGGCCCAGCCACCGCGCGGGCAGGACGAGCGTGCTCAGCAGGCCCGCCGCACAGGGAAGGACCACGGCGGTGAGGGCGAATCCGCCCTGGGCCAGTCGGCCGGTGGCGGCGAGGGTGTGCGCGTAGCCGCCGCTGAGCAGCGGCGACAGCGTTGCCAGCAGCAAGGGGGTGGTGAGCGGGCTGAGGAGGGTGGAGGCCAGGACGAGGCCCACCATTGTCGGCTGGTCGCCGTCGCCCTTGTCGGTCCATACGGTGGCTCCGGCGGCGACGGGCATCGCCACGACGAGGATCATCGCGGTGAGCAGTCCGCTGCCGCCGTCGGTGTCGGGGGTGCGCCGCAACAGGAACGCGACGAGCGGCAGCACCGCCAGCGGGATCGCGAGGTGCAGCACGAGCCCGGCGAGCAGGGCCTTCGGCCGCCGCAGCAGGCGGCCCAGCGCGCGGACGGGTACCTGGAGCCCGGCCGAGAACAGGACCAGGGACAGCAGGAGCGGTGCGGTGTGCAGTGTCAGGTGCGTCGGCGGTAAGGGCCGGGGGTGGCGCAGCCACAGGCCGGGCGCGGGCAGGACCAGGGCGAGGACGTAGGCGAGGACGACGGCGCGGCCGAGCCGGTGCCGCAGCCAGGACGCGGCGCGGGTATGCATGGCCCCATCGTGATCAGGCCGGACTCAGCGCACCGGGAAAGCCGCGCGGCAGTCAGGATGCGTTCAGGTAACCGCTGGCAACGTCCTGCCCATGACCTACGAACTCTCCGAGACTCCCGAGGCCGAACCGGACCCGACTGCCTCCGGTCGCCCCTCCCGCCGTCTGCGCTGGAACAAGGTCCCCGAGGTCACCGCCTACTTCTGGATCATCAAGGTGCTGTGCACGACGGTCGGCGAGACCGCGGCCGACCTGCTCAACGAGAAGGCCGGACTGGGCCTGACGGGCGTGTCGGTCCTGATGAGCGCGCTGCTCGCGGTGGTCCTGGTCGTCCAGTTCCGTACGAACGCCTACCGGGCCGGCGTCTACTGGCTCGCTGTCGCTCTGATCAGCGTGGTCGGCACGCTGATCAGCGACAACCTCACCGACAACATGGGCGTGCCGCTGGAGACGAGCACCGCTGTGTTCGCCGTCCTTCTCGCCGTCGTGTTCGTCGTCTGGTACCGCCGCGAGCGCACCCTCTCCATCCACAGCATCGACACCACGAGCCGTGAGTCGTTCTACTGGCTGGCGGTGCTGTTCACCTTCGCCCTCGGCACGGCGGCCGGTGACCTGGTCTCCGAGCGCATGGACCTCGGCTACTGGCTCGCGGCGGTTCTGTTCGCCCTGGCCATCGCCGCCGTGGCGGTCGCGCACTTCGCGCTGGGCCTGGACGCGGTGTGGAGCTTCTGGATCGCCTATATCCTCACCCGTCCGCTCGGCGCCTCGATCGGCGACTACCTGTCCCAGCCGACCGGCGACGGCGGCCTCGGGTTCGGCACCGTCGTCACGAGCGGGCTCTTCCTGGCCGTCATCCTCGGCCTGGTGGTGTACCTGGCGGTGACCCGAAAGGACGCCGCGGAACCCGCGCGAGTGACGCGGCAGGCGGCCTGAACGGTTGGGAACGCGTTCAGGAAGCGTTCAGACGATCACCGACAAGGTCGGACACCACGGCCGGCCGGCGCGGTCGGCCCGTGTGTCGCAAGGCGCCCGTCCCCCTCGCGGAGACGGGTGCCCTTGCACACCCCCCACGAAGAGGAGTGTCCGACCATGGAGAACCCCGAAGTCCTCACCGACTTAGACGCTGCCGCCCCGCAGCGACGCGCCGCGACCACGGCCAGGTCGGTGATGAAGAAACTGCCTGAGGTCACCCTCGCCTTCTGGATCATGAAGATCGCGGCGACGACCCTGGGCGAGACGGCCGGCGACCTGTTCGCCCAGACCCTGAAGCTCGGCTACTTCCTCACCACGATCACTCTGTTCCTGCTCTTCGTGGTGACCCTGGTCGTTCAGTTGCGCTCCCGCCGCTACAACCCGTTCTTCTACTGGACGGTCATCCTGTCGACCAGCATGGCCGGCACCACGATGTCCGACTTCATGAACCGCGACGCCGGCGCCAAGTACCTTTCGAGCGGCACCGCTTCGCTGGGCTGGGGGCCGCAGGGCCTCGGCCTGGGCTACCCGACGGGCGCGGCGATCCTGATCTCGGTCCTGGTCGTCGTCTTCGCCGTCTGGAAGCTGACGGGGATGACGTTCGTCATCCGGGACATCGTCAGCTTCCGCGGGGAGGCGCTGTTCTGGTCGGCGATCCTCGTCTCCAACACGCTCGGCACCTCGATGGGCGACTTTCTGTCCGACAGTTCGGGCCTCGGCTATGCCGGCGGGGCGGCGCTGGTGACCGGCGTCCTGGTGGTACTGGTGGCCCTGATGCGGGTGCCCGTCGTGCCGAACGTGCTCCTGTTCTGGATTGCCTTCGTGCTGACCCGCCCGCTCGGTGCGACAGCCGGCGACTTCCTGACCAAGCCGGTCGCGAAGGGCGGTCTCGACCTCGGTACGGCGGGCTCGTCGGCCGTGCTGTTGGCCGTACTGGCCGGTCTTACGGGTTACGCCCATGCTCAGGAGCGCCGCAGCCTCGCCCCGGCCGCGGCCCTGCCTCCGGAGACGGGCGACTGCGACCGCGCCACCGCGCGGGCCGACTGAGCGCGAAACGGCGCCACGCTCGTCCGGCAGGCGAGGGAGAGCGTCCTGCGTCCCCCTCCGCACCTGACTGCCGCGGCGTGCCGAGAGAGGATGAGCCTGCCGGATTCGTCTGTGAGGCGGAGAGCGCCACCAGGAGGTGGTCCGGTGTTCAGGAGGCGATGTCCGGCCTGCCGGGCACGCGACGCCCTCGGGGAGGAGCTCGTGAAGCCCGTCCGCACCACGTCCGCCACACCCGAACCGTCGGACCCACCTGCCCTGGGTCTCTCGGCGTGGCGGTTCGTGTTGGTGTTCGGGGGCGTCAGCCTGCTGATGGACTTCGTCTACGAGGGCGCTCGTTCCGTCACCGGCCCGCTGCTCGCTCACCTGGGCGCCTCCGCGGCCGTGGTCGGCGTGGTCACGGGGGCGGGCGAGGCCGCCGCGCTCGGACTGCGTCTGGCTTCGGGACCGCTGGCCGACCGCAGCCGCCGCTTCTGGGCATGGACGATCGCCGGATACGTGCTGACCGCGGCCAGCGTCCCGGTGCTCGGTCTGACCGGCGTGCTGTGGGCGGCATGCGCCCTGGTGATCGCGGAACGGGTCGGCAAGGCGGTTCGCTCCCCGGCCAAGGACACCCTCCTCTCGCACGCCACCGCCGCCACCGGAAGGGGCCGCGGCTTCGCGGTGCACGAGGCGATGGACCAGGTCGGCGCGCTCATCGGCCCGCTCACGGTGGCCGGGGTCCTCGCCCTCACCGGCGGCGACTACGCCCCGGCGCTCGGGGTGCTCGCGCTGCCCGGCGTGGCCGCCATAGCGCTGCTGCTGTGGCTGCGCGCCAGGGTTCCCGAACCTGTGGGATATGAGACGACCGTCGGCGCGGCGGCGCCCGAGGAGCCGGACCGGCCCGAGGCACCGGGCCCTGCCGGGTCCCGGGAGAGGAAGCTGCCGCGGGCCTTCTGGGCCTACGCGGTCTTCACCGCCGCGACCCTGACCGGTTTCGCCACCTTCGGTGTGCTCTCCTACCACCTGGTCGTCCGACACCTGGTGCCGACCGCGATGGTGCCGGTGCTCTACGCGGCGGCCATGGCGGCGGACGCGGTGGCGGCGCTGGTCACGGGCTGGCTGTACGACCGGTTCGGCGCCCAGGTCCTGGTCGTCCTGCCGCTGCTGTCCGCCGCCGTTCCGGCCCTGGCCTTCACCGACAAGGTGGGGGTCGCCGTGGCGGGCGCGCTGGTGTGGGGCGCCGCCGTCGGGGTCCAGGAGTCCACGTTGCGTGCCACCGTCGCCGACCTCGTACCCGTGGGCCGCCGGGCCACCGCGTACGGCGTTTTCGCCGGGATCATGGGCGCGGCCGCGCTGGTCGGCGGCGCCTTGGCCGGGGTCCTGTACGACATCTCCGTCCCACTTCTGATCGTTGTCGTCACCGGCATCCAGGCCGCCGCGCTCGTCCTGCTGTGGGTCACCCGCGCCGCGCGGTCCACGCTCGCCCACTGAGGGGCGAACATGCGGGCACGCACCGGGCGTTCTCGTCACCACGCCGCTGTGCGGCGGGGCATGGAGCGGCGGACACCTTCGAAAGCCGGGGCAGTACCGCAAAAGGGGAGGGCTTCCCGCATCAGAGTCAGGTCGCGAGCAGTCCGCGGCCGAACCAGTCCTCGGTGTCGCGGACTCCGGGCAGGGCGAAGAAGTAGCCGCCGCCGGTGGGTGAGATGTAGTCGACGAGGGGTTCGTCGATCAGACGGGTCTGGGTGGCCTCGAACTGGCGCTTGGTGTCCTGCTGGTAGCAGCAGAAGACCAGGCCCATGTCGAGGTTGCCGACGTCGTCGATACCGCGGTCGTAGTTGTAGCCGCGGCGCAGAATGCGGGAGTCGTCAGTGGCGGCGGTGCGTGGGTTGGCGAGGCGGATGTGGGCGTCGAGGGGGATCGCGTTGCCGTGCGGATCCTTGGCGTAGCGGGGGAGGTCGGTCTCCTCGGCGCCGTCGAGCGGGGCTCCGGTGTCCTTGCGGCGGCCGAACATCTTCTCCTGCTCGGTGAGGGAGACCCGGTCCCAGAACTCGACGAGCATGCGGATGACGCGGATCACCTGGTAGCTGCCGTCTCTGGCCCATGCGGGCTCGCTGTCGCCGCCCCGGACCCATATGAGGCGGTTGTTCTCTCGGGCGGAGGTGACGTCGGGGTTGGCGATGCCGTCCTTGAATCCGAGCAGGTTGCGCTGGGCGCCGGTGGGGCGGGGCGCGTTCTGGAAGCCGTCGATGCGCCACTTGATCTGCATGGCCCCCCGGGTGTGCCGGGCGATGTCGCGCAGCGCGTGCACGACTGTGTCCTGACGGACGGCGCAGATCTGCAGGGACAGGTCGCCGTGGCACTGGGCGGGCTTGAGGTTGTCGTTGGGGAAGGTCCGCATGGGGGTGAGGCGGCGGGGCTTGGCTGTGGCGAGGCCGTAGCGGTCGTCGAAGAGGGACGCGCCGACGCCGACCGTGATGGTGAGGCCGTCGGCTGGGACGGTCGGACGGTAATGCCTGGGTAAAGCCCCGGAGCTGTTCCATGGCGATCTGCGCCACGGCAGCGCCTTCGCCCGGCCCGATGGGTCTCCGCGGTCCTCCTCGCGCTGGTGATCGCCGCGGTGGCGGTGGCGCACTTCGCGCTCGGCCTGAACCCCGTGTGGAGCTTCTGGATCGCGTACGTCCTCACCCGGCCGCTGGGCGTCTCGGCGGGCGACTACCGCTGCCAGCCCACCAGCGACGGCGGCCTGGCTTCGGCACCGTCGTCACCAGCGCGCTGTTCCTCACGGTCATCCTCGGCCTGGTCGTGTACCTGGCGGTGACCCGCAAGGACGTCACCGAGCAGGAGCGCCTCGCCCGGCGGGCGGTGTGACGGTCACCCGGCGGGCAGCCTGACCGTGAACCGCGAACCGGGCGCGTGCCCGGGATCGTGGGACACCTCGCCCCCGGCGGAGCGCGCCAGACGCCGTGCGAGCGGCAGTCCGAGGCCGGCTCCGCCGTGTCCGTCGTCCGGGTCCGCCCTCCGGCCGGGCTGGAAGAGGCGCCCGGCGAAGTCCGCCGGCACGCCGGGACCGTCGTCGGTGACCTCGACGCACACGCCGTCGGTTTCGCGCGCCGCGCTCAGTACCACGCTCGACCGTGCGTACCGGAAGGCGTTGGCGAGCAACGGGCTGACGATGCGTTCGAGGAGGGCCGACGGGACACCGGCCTCCAGGGGCGCGTCGTCGTGATCGTCGAGGACGACTGTCACGCCGTCCGGGACGTCGAAGTGTCCGACCAGACGGCGCAGCACGGGCCGGACCTCGGAGGTGCCCGGCAGGGTGCGCGTCCCGTCGCGCGCGTCGTCCAGGAGCGTGTCGCAGATCGTGCGCATCGACCGCGCGGCGTCGGCGACGGCCTCGTGGCACGCCTCCGTCTCGGCGGTCGACCGCGGCCTGGCCTGCCACCAGTCCAGTTCGGCGACGATCCGGCTGAGCGGGGTGCGCAGTTCGTGCGAGAGCTCCCCGGTGAGCTGCCGTTCGTGGCGCAGCGCCGCTCGGATGCGGTCCAGGAGCGTGTCGAGGGAGGCGCCCAGCAGGGCGAGTTCGGCCGGGCGGCGCTCCGGGCTGAAACGCTCCTCGGAAGCCACGGTGCTCCACAGCGTGGCCTGCTCCGTCATGGAGCGCACAGGACGCAGCGCACGGCCCACCGCCAGGCGGGTGAGGGCGTAGGTGCAGGCGAGCATCGCGGCATCCAGGACGAGAGAGCCCAGCAGGAACGTGTCCGCCGAACTCCGATACGGGGCGAGGTCCAGGGCTGTGATCACGGTGACGGGACGCTCGCCGTCCTGTATGGGCAGGGGGCACAGCCGTATGCGTCCGGGCTGGTGGCCGTCGGCGGGGACGTCAGTGCAGTCCGGCCCGCCGCGTGCGGCGAGCCGTCCGGCGGCGCGGCTCAGCGCGGGGACGGGCGACGGCGGCTGTTCCAGCAGCCGGGCGCCGGAATAGATCCACACATTCGCGTCGAGGAGGCCGTCGTTGGCCGTCTCCAGCACCCGCACGGTCGGGCCGGACGTGTCGACGGTCGTGGCGACGGCGGCGGCCCGGTTGCGCAGTTCGTCGTCCGCCTGGCGCTGGAGGTGGTGGCGGACGACGATGTTGAACACCACGGTCAGCACGGTCATCAGCAGCGCGGCCGTGGTGAGGGCGACCAGGGAGAGGCGGCCGCGTAGGGTACGTGGCGCGAGCCGGGCGAGTATCGAGGTCATGACAGACGGTGGCCGATCCCGCGGGCGGTGCCGATCGTCAGCCCGCTTCCCGTCTCGCGCAGCTTGCGGCGCAGCCGGGTCAGATACTGATCGAGGGTGTTGTCGCTGACCTGGGCACCCTCGGGCCACCCGGCCCGGACGAGGTCGCGGCGGCGCACGAGGTCCCCCGACGCCGTCATGAGCGCGGCGAGCAGCCGGAACTCGGTCGGCGTCAGGTCGACCGGCACGCCGCGGACTGTGGCGCGGTGCCGGACCGGGTCGAGAGCCAGGTCTCCGGCGATGGCGGCGGTGGCGGCGCCGACGCCGGAGCCGGCGCGCTTGAGGGCCGCGCGCAGCCGGGCGGCGAGTTCGGCGAGGTGGAACGGCTTGGTCAGATAGTCGTCGCCGCCGGCTGAGAACCCCCCCAAGCGGTCCGGCGGCCGGTGGTGAGCGGTCAGGAAGACGACGGGCGCGAGGAACCCGTTCGCGCGCATCGCCTGGCACACGTCCCGTCCGTCCGCGTCCGGCAGGCCCACGTCCAGCACGGCCGCGTCCACGTCGCCGGTGGCGAGCCGCAGGGCGGCGGCGCCGTCGGCAGCGGGCACGGTGTCGAAGTCCTCGTCGCTCAGGCCGCGTCGCAGAACGTCACGCAGGGCGTGATCGTCCTCGACGATCAGGATCTTGGGGCGCATGTTCCTCCAACGACGCGTCGGCCGTGTTCGTTGTCCGTGTGATGAGCCCGGCGGGCAGCAGGCGGGCCGCCACGTACAGGCATACTCCGAGCCAGCCGACGGCGAAGAGCCAGCCACCGACCACGTCGCTGAACCAGTGCACGCCCAGGTACACACGGGTCAGTCCGACCGATACGCCCCAGCAGCCGACAGCCAGACAGACCGGCGTCCGCCCGCGCGGGCCGCGGGCGCATATCGCGAGGATCACCAGTCCGGCGGTGAGGGCCGCCGTGGTGGTGTGACCGGAGGGGAACGACCAGCCCGAGGCGTGCGCGTCCCAGTCAGCGAGCGGCGGGCGCGGCCGTGCGATCAGCGACATCACGCCGAACCGCACGGCCTGACCAGCCCAGAGGCACAGGAGCCCCAGCGCCCCCGCCGCCAGCCGCTGCCGCAGCGTCCGTCCCGCGACGACGCCGGCGAGGGCGACGAGCACATAGGGCACGGCGCCCGTCCCGGTCGCCGTCAGCCCGCGGGCCAGGGCCACTGCCACGTCCGGGCGGTGGCCGACGGACCAGGACAACAGGCTCTGGTCGACGAACAGGGGAGCGCCGTCGCCGCCGGTGACGATCACGGCCAGCACGGCGAAGGCGCTCCACGCGCCGAGGCCCGTGCCGGCCGCGAGTTCGGCCGCTTCCCGGCCCTTCATGACATCAGCAGCGGTCGCAGCCGGGTTGCCGCGATCCGCCGGGCCAGGGCGTCCTGCCGCCGCTTGAGCATGGCCATCGTGCCCAGGGCGACGAGCGCGCCGACCACGAGACCCGCCAGCGCGTCGTGCGGGTAGTGCACACCGACCCAGACCCGCGACGCGGCCATGGCCGCCGCGGCGAGGGCGGCGACCGCGCCCAGTCGGCGGGAGACGAAGAACAGGGCGACCGCTGCCGCGGCGGCGACGGCCGCGTGGTTGCTCGGGAAGGACCAGTCGCCTGCGGCCGGACACGCCTCCAGCGTGTTCACGTGCAGGCTCTGACAGGGGCGGTCCTCGCGCACGACCAGCTTCAGGATGGAGTCCGCGGCGTACGACAGCACCACCACCACCGGGACGGCCAGTGCGATCAGCGCAGCCTGGCCGCCGGTCCGGCGGGCCCGCCACCAGCCGACGATCATGAACAGGGCGAAGAGAGCGAGCCCGTAGGTCGACCAGAGCGAGATCACGTGGTCCAGCCAGGAGGGTGCGCGGTCCGACAGCCGCACCACATCCGTGTAGGCGGGCCCGTCGATCGAGGATCCGCGGAAGGTGAGAGTCATCCGCGCGCCTCTCCGGCCTCGGAAGCCTTGGCCCTGGCCGCGTCACGGGAACGGCGTACCTCGACGGCGAGCGGGATGAGCGACACGATCACGATGAGCGCGATCACCGGCAGCAGGTAGGTGTCGATGCTGGGGATCGTGGACCCGAGACCGTACCCGGCGAGTGTGAGGCCCAGGCTCCACACGAGCCCGCCGGCCACCTGCCACACCGTGAACGTCCGCGCGGGCACGCCGAGGGCGCCCGCCATCGGATTGAGCACCGTACGCACCACCGGGACGAAGCGGGCCAGGACGATCGCCTTCGCGTACCCGTACCGCTCCAGCAGTTCCTCGGCCCGCTGCGCTCCTTCGTGCAGGCGTGAGGAGCGGCTGCGCGTGAGCAGCGCTCCGCCCGCCTTCCTGCCGAGCAGGTACCCGCACTGCGCGCCCGCCAGTGCGCCCAATGCCGCCGCGACCAGCAGCGGCGGCAACGACAGCTTCACCCCGCGGTCGGCGCCGCCGGTGCACAGCAGGCCGGCCGTGAACAGCAGTGAGTCGCCCGGCAGGAAGAAACCGATCAGCAGCCCTGTCTCGGCGAACAGCACCGCGCCGACCCCCAGCACGCCGAAGGCGGCCAGCAGGGACTGGGCGCTGAGAACGTTCACCGCGAGCTGTGACGCCGCGAAGAAGGGAGGTGCGACCATCGGCGAGGGCCCTCTCATACTGGATGGGTGGGCGCTGCCCAGGCGGCACCCGCGCGACTACAATCCTGTAGACGGTCTACTCAACTGTAGACGAGTGCTCGGTGAGGAACGTACACATGACACACGAGATGGACGAACGGCGTCCGGCGGGTGAGCTCGAAGCCGCAGTCATGGCCGTCCTGTGGACCGCCGACGTGCCGCTCACCCCTAACCGCGTGCAACGCGAACTCGGCGCCGGCCTGGCTCGCACCACCGTGACGACGATCCTGTCCCGCCTGTACGACAAGGGCGTCGTAGGCCGTGAACGCGAGGGCCGCGGGTACGCCTACTTCCCCGTTCAGGACGCCGCCGGCCTCACCGCCCGACGCATGCACGGCGAGCTGGCAAGGGACACCGACCGGGAGACGGTCCTGGCCCGGTTCGTCGCCCAGCTCAGCGCCGACGACGAGCAGGTGCTGCGCCGGCTGCTGGAGGCGGACGCACAGTGACCGCCTTGCTGCTGCTCCCGCTGCTGCTGCCCTTCGCGGCGCCGCCGCTGGCCCGGCGCGCCCTCGCCCGCCTCGACCCGGTCGCCGCGCTGTGGGCGCTCACCGTCTCGGCGCTGATGCTGGCGGGTGCGTGCGCGGCGGCCCTGGGCGCACTCGTGCTGACCGGACTGCTCAAGCTCCCTGTCTTCGCGGCGTTCGGCGAGCTCGTCCACCCTCTGCGCACACCGTCCGACGTGTTCGTCCTGCCCGCCGCAGCGCTGGCCACCGGGGCCCTCACTGTCGGCGTCTGCACCCTCGGACGCTCCGCGCTACGGCAGTTCCGCGACTTCCGCGCCGCCCGCGCCGAGGCCGACCGCCTCCCCGCCGCCGGCGACCTGCGTGTGGTCGATTCGACCTCCCCGGACGCGTACGCCCTGCCTGGCAGGCCGCACCGCATCGTCGTCACCACCGCCATGCTGCGCAGCCTCGGCCCCGCCGAACGGGAAGCCCTCTTCGCCCACGAGCGCGCCCACAACGCGGCCGGTCACCACTACTTCCTCGCTGCCGCCGAACTCGCGGCCCACTGCCACCCCGCGCTGCGCTCGTTCCGCGCGGACATCCGGCTCGCCGCGGAGCGGGCCGCGGACGAGAGCGCGGCCGCCGCGGTCGGCGACCGGCGTCTGCTGGCCCGGGCCATCGCCCGCGCTGCCCTGGCCGGCGCCGCCACCCGCTCCTCGCGCCCGGACTTCGCCCCCGCTGCCACGGCGGGCCCGGTTCCTCAACGCGTCGCGGCCCTTCTCTCGTCTCCCGCACGCCGTCCGGCGGCCAGGCGGGGCATCGCCCTGCTTCTCGCCGGCTGCGCGTTCGTGTCCGCCGGTGCCGCAGTCACGGGCTTGGTCGACTTCCACCACGAGGTGGAGGTGGCCCAGGGCGAGCAGAGCCGCTGACCGGTCCGGTGCGAGCGACAGGTGGAGTGCTCGCCCGGTAGCCGCGGTCAGGCGGTGGCCGTTGCCGGGATGGGGTGTGCGGTGGCGAGTGCGGTGTTGTAGCGGCGCAGCAGGAGGACGGCGGTGGTGGCGAGGCCGGTGAGGAGGCCGAGCCAGATGCCGAGAGTGTCGAGGTTCAACGGGTAGGCGAGGAGCCAGGCGGCGGGCAGTCCGATGGCCCAGTAGCCGATGAGGGTGATGCGGAAGCCGCTCTTGGTGTCGTCGAGACCGCGGAGCAGGCCGACGCCGATGTTCTGGCTGCAGTCGAAGAACTGCAGGAACGCCGTGACGATCAACAGGTGCGTTGCGATGCTGAGGGCCTGATCGGAGCCGGTGTCGAGGAAGGGGGCGAGCACGAGGCGGGGGAGGGTGACGTAGAGGATGCCGACGACGGTCATGACGGCGGCGGCGCAGGCGAGGGCGGTGTTCTTGATCCGGTGGGCGCCGTCGTGGTTGCCGAGGGCGAGTTCACGGCTGACGTTGATGGACGCGGCGTGGGAGAGGCCGACCGCCACCTGGAAGACGATGTAGACGAGCTGGTTGACGGCAGTGTGCGCGGCGAGCGCGTCCGGGCCGAAGGAGCCCGCCATCAGCGCGGTGACGGAGAAGAAGCCGGCTTCGGAGCCGTAGGTCGCCGCGATCGGCACGCCGAGGCCGAGGAGACGCCGGAGCACGGCCGGATCGGTGCGGGTGATGTCGAGGGTGAGGAGCGGGCCGAGCGCGGTGTCCTTCTTCGCGGCGGCGTAGAGGGCGAGGAAGGACAGCAGGTAAACCGTCGACGTGGCGATGCCGACGCCGGTCAGCCCCAGGCGGGGAAGGCCGAAGGTGCCGTGGATGAGGAGCCAGTTCAGGCCCGCGTTCACCGCTATGGACACCAGGGTGATCTGGAGCAGGGCTTGAGGGCGGCGCATGCCGACCGTGAACTGGCGTATGGCCTGGAACCACAGGCAGGGCAGCAGACCGGGGGCGAGCGCGTAGAGCATGTGCTGTGCGAGACGGACGACGTCGGCGTCCTGCCCGAGCCAGGTCAGTGCCTGCCCGATAAGGATCATCAGGAGGGCGCCGGCGATCCCGGCGATGGTGGCGACGGCGAGGCTGGCGCGGACGATGGCCCGTACCTCCTCGTGTGCTGACTCCTGCGCGCCGTCAGTCCCGTCGGCCGACTGTTCGGCGCGGGCTGCTGCTGCGGCCACCTGGTTGCCGACGGAGGTGACGAGGCCGACGCCCATGGTGCGGATCTGGTTGAAGATCACGATGGCGAGACCGCCGGCCGCGAGTTCGGTGGTGCCCAGCAGTCCCATCATCACCGTGTCGGTGGTCGTGAGGGCGACCTGGGCGAGTTGCGTGAGGATGAGCGGGACCGCGAGGACACCGAGGGCACGGCTGTCGCGGAGGAGTGTGGTCAGCATGCGGTGTACCGGTTCCTGCGGAGTTTGGTGAGGAGTTCGTCGACTTCCCGCTCGGTTTCGGGGCTCAGGAGGTCTCGTTCGCTCATCCAGTCGTCGTTGAAGACGGTGTCCATGTACTTCTCGCCGCCGTCGTTGATCAGGGCGACCATAGTCGTGCCGGGCGGCAGGCTAGGAAGACGGGTCAGTGCTTCATGGACGACGCCGCCGGCTGAGCCGCCGATGAGCAGGCCGGTGCGGGCCACGGCCCGGCAGGTCGCGAACGCCTCGACGTCGCCGACCTTGACGCCTTCGTCGATCAGGTCGAAGTCGACCAGGGCGCCGATCCCGGCGCCCTCGGGGGTACCGGTGCCGGACTGGTAGTAGTCGTGCGCCGGTCCGCCGAAGGCGATCGATCCCTTGGGCTCGACACCGATGACAGTGAAGCCGGAGATCAGCTTGGCCAGCTCCCGGCCTGTGCCGCACAGTCCGCCTCCGGTGCCGACCGCGCCGATCAGGACGCCGATGTCGCCGCCGAGAGCCTCGGTCAGTTCGTGGGCGACGGGGAAGTATCCGACGCCGTTGGCGGGGTTGTTGTGCTGTTCGGTGAAGATGGTGTTGTCATGGCCGCGGGCCATGTCCTCGGCGAGTTCCTCGCGTGCGGCGGTGGCGAGTTCCTCGGCGCCGCCGTCGTCGACGACGTAGACGAGTTCGGTGCCCAGGGCCTTCATGGCGCGCAGCTTGTCGGGCGCCGCGTGGTTGTCGACCACGGCGGTGAAGGTGTAGCCGCGTTCGGCGGCGATCACCGACAGGCCCAGACCGGTGTTGCCGGAGGTCGACTCGATGATGCGGCCTCCGGCGCGCAGGTCCCCCGATGCCTCGGCGGCGTCGACCATGGCGCGGGCCATGCGGATCTTCGCGGTGCCGGTGGGATTGAACATCTCCAGTTTGAGCAGGAGTCGGCTGCCGGTCTCGGTGGCGGCGAGTTCCAGCAGGGGGGTGTAGCCGATGAGGTCGGAAACGCGGGGGACCACGGCGGGGCGCTGAAGAGCTCCGGGCATCGAATGCTCCTGTGGGGCGGCGGATGAGAAGTGCGGGTGGTTTCAGGTGAAGTGACGGTCCAGGCGCCAGCGCGGCCGGGCACGCTCTGTCCGGTCGATGACGACCTTGGGAGGCAGCGGCAGGTCGTGGAAGGGCGACTCGTTGGAGTCCATCTGGTAGCCGGCCGTGTTCGGGTACAGCAGCAGGTCCCCGACTCGCGGTAGACGGCGGAAAGCGATCTTGCGCCAGGTGAGCATGTCCGACTCCAGGCAGGTGGACGCCCCGACGCCGGCAGGGAACAGCCCGGCGGGCGCGACGGGCTCTTGGGGGATCAGCAGCGGGTCGGGGAGGTATTCGCTGTTGAACCACTGTTCGGACAGGCTCAGGCTGGTGCCGTCGACGGTCAGCAGCCGGTATCCGTCGCGGTCCTTGACGCCCTGGATCGTGAAGACGGTGGCCCCGGCGCGGTCGAGCAGGGCGCGGCCGGGTTCGAGGAGCAGTTCCAGCCCGGCGTCTTTGAGGACGTCGGCCAGCGTGGTGCCGGTGTGCTCCGGCCGGGTCGCCAGGAGCGAAGCCAGAGCGTCGGGTCCGGCAAGGGGCGAGTGGTAGGGGTAGAAGTCGCTGCTCTGGAACGTCTTGCCGGCGTGGTAGTGGGCCGGGCGCTGGGTTTCGAGGAAGGTGTGCCAGGTGTCGGCGTCGGTGTAGCTGATGGGCAGGCCGCCGCCGATGCTGATGCGGCTGGCTTCCAGCCCCTTCACGCGAGCCTTGAGGCACAGCTCGGCGAGCCGGGCGGCAAGGTCGGCCCGGGGCTGCAGGGCGTAGCCGGACAGGTGGAAGCTGAAGCCTTCCATGCGCAGCGCGTCGCCCGCGACGACACAGCGGTCCATGGCGGTGGCCAGCTCGGCCTCGGTCATCCCGAACCGGCTGTGCGGCTGGACGGGCGGCAGCACGCGCAGCAGCACACGGGCCGGAGGGACCTGCCCGTTCAGCGCGAGGGTGATGACGGCGTCGAGTTCGTCGAGCGCGTCGACCGCGACGAGCGCGCCGTGCTGGACGGCCAGACGCAGCAGGTGCGGATTCTTCGCGGGCCCGGTCACCACGAGGTGTTCGCCCCGCACGCCGTGGCCGAGGGCCTCGCGCAGTTCTCCGGCAGATGCCACGTCCACCCCCGCGCCCAGCGCGGCGGCACGTTCTGCGAAGACAGCGGCTTTGTTGGCCTTCTTCGCGAAGTAGACGAAGCCGTCCACTCCGGCCGTGGCGAGGGCATCCTGCATGGCGCGCAGGTTGACGTCGAAGGCGTCGGGCAGCAGGAAGTGGAACGGGCCGCCGAAGGCGTAGGCGAGTTCGGGCAGGAGCCCGCTGGCCAGCACGGTTTCGGTGGCGGGGTCGGACAGAGCCGGGAGAACCGGAGGACCGAGAGCGGTCACTGCCACAACGGCACCTCGGTACCCAGACCCTGGGCGATGGCCAGCTGCGCGAAGCGGTGGCCGAGTGCGATGTCGGTGACGACGAGCCCGCTGTTGTAGGCGAAGATCCGCTCGGTCTCGCTGAAGCGGCCGGCCGTGATCCCGGCGATCACGGGCGGGAACTCGGTGTCGACCGCGGGGAGTTTGCCTTCGGCGTCGGCCATGTCGGTGCCGGTGACGTTCATCTGCGCTTCGCTGGTGGCGATGACGCGGTCTGCCTGGTGCAGCGTCGAGGGCGCCAGTCCGTGTCCGACCAGGACGGACAGCGCGCCCGGCTTGAGCCAGCCCGCCTCGATTGCGGCCGGGGTGTGGGCGCCGGCCGTGGCGACGATGACGTCGGCGTTCGCTGCGGCGTCCCGCAGATCGGTGACGACCTCCACATCCCGGTCGGGGAAGTGCGCGCGCAACTGCTCGCGGACGGCGCTGATGCCCTCGGGGTGAGTGCCGAACACCATCAGTCGGTCCAGGCCGGGCTGCGTGGTGAGCAGGAACGGCAGGGCGAGGCGGCCTTGCGTTCCGGTGCCGACGACCAGTGCCGAGCGGGCGCCGGGGGCGGCGCATTCGCGGGCCAGGAGCGCGGAGACGGCCGGGGTGCGCAGGGAGCCGATGCGGGAGCAGTCCATCATCGCCACCGGCAGGCCGGTGACGTCGTCGTAGATCGTCAGCGCCGTGTAGTAGTGCTGCTCCTCACGGCCCTTGTCCAGGCCGTGCTTGTACGAGGTCTTGATCGCCACGACGTTGCGGGAGCCGTCCCGGCCCAGCATGGCGTAGGAGACGGAGTGTCCGTCCTTTGGCTTGACGGTCAGTTTGCGGGGGTTGTCGGACTGGCCGGCGTGGAGGGTGCGGTAGGCGCCTTCCACTGTGGCCACCACGTCGGCCAGGGATATCTCGATCCCGGCGAGGTCGGTGGTGGACAGGATGCGCAGGTGTCTGTCGTCGCCGGATGCCGGGGTGCCGGTGCTCGTGCTGGTGGGGGCTGCCGAGGTGTCGGGCATGAGTGATTCCTCCGGTGCGGGGCGGGTGTTCAGCTCGCGTGCGCTTCGACGGCCGCCTGGCCGTAGCCGTGCTCGAACCGCTCGGCCTGCGGACGGGTACGGCGGCCCGGTACCCGCACGGAGGAACGTTTCAGCCAGCGGTCGGTGCCGTCGTAGCGCGCCTTGAAGGGGACCCGGCCGTGCACGACGAGGTCGTTGTCGACGACCAGTACGTCTCCCGGCGTCAGGGCCACCGCCACGGAGACCCGGGAGAGCTCGGCCTCCAGCCGGCCGTAGGCCGCGCGGTGTTCCTCGGGCGCCTCGTCCAGGGGGGTGAATGCGGGGTCGAAACGCAGGGTCGGCCCGTCCGGCGACTGCCACACCGTCGGCACGGGCTGCGGGGTGCCGTCGTAGCCCTGTGCCTCGGCGTAGGCGTCGTCGGGCAGGATCGGCAGTACCGGCAGGCTGAGCAACTCATGGTCCTGTGCGTCCAGTTCGACCCGGCGGATGCTGGCGGCCGTGGTCGCGACCGCGTCCGGGTTGCGCAGGCAGCCGAGCACCAGCAGATGGGCGCGGCCGGGGTGGAAGGCGTCCTCGGTGTGCGGGCTGAGCAGCACACGGCTGCTGGCTCCGGTCTGTTCGGCCTCGTGTCCCGGCGAGGGGACGATGTTGTGCACGAACCGGCCGTCCTGCTGACCCTCCCAGGCCAGCGGCGTGCCCATCACCGTGGAGAGCAGGAGCAGGACCACGTCGTGCAGCGCTCCGGCGTTCCCGGCGGTCGACCAGTGACCGGGGGTGAGGCCGATCGCCTCGTCGTCGACCGGGAGGCCGCGCAGCACGAACAGTCCGTCGGCGGTGTCGACCGGGCGGCAGGCGTGCCGGATGCCGTCGCTCAACTTGGCGGCGGTATCAGGGACTTGGGCGAGCAGCCCGGGGTGGGTGGCGACGCCGTCGAAGGCGTCGAGCAGGGCACGGGCCGTGGTGAGCAGTTCGGTCACGGCGTGGGGGTGAAGCTGACGTACAGGCGTGGCTGCCGTCGGCATGGGTGAACCGTCCGTTCCGGTGCGGGTGAGGGGCGGGCGGTGGGCCTCTGTCGATGAAGAGGCCGCGTTGACCGAACGGAAACATAGCCAAACCGCAACACGCAGGCAAGGCTTACCTAAGTTGATCAGGATCACAGCGAGTGCCCCCTTGCGTGATCGCCGTAAATCAGGATAGGCAAACCTAAGCAATTGAGTCGCGCGTGAAATCGAGGACAACGTGGACCTGAACAGACGTCAACTCCTGTGGGCCGGTGGCGCCGTCGGCGCGACCGCCCTGCTGGCCGCCTGCGGCGGCGGCGATGACGCCGAACCGACCGGGTCCGCCACCGGCTCCGCCAAGCCCCGCAAGGGCGGCACCATCCGTGTCGGCGCCCTCGGCCGGGCCGCTGCCATCACCCGCGACCCGCACGGCTCCCAGGCCAACGAGAGCGACTACCTGATCATCAGCCTCGTATACGACACGCTCACCGTGCCCGGCACGAAGCCGAACACCGAGCCCCGGCTGGCCGCGAGCTGGACGCCGTCCGAGGACCTCAAGACCTGGAAGTTCAAGATCGCCCAGGGGGCGAAGTTCCACGACGGGCCCCCGGTGACCGCCAAGGACGTCGTCTACTCCCTCAAGCGCCTGCGCGCCACACCCGCCGGCGCCTCCCGGCTGCCCGGCATCCAGGCGAAGAACATCACGGCCGAGGGCACCGACACCGTCGTCCTGGTCTCCGACTACGCCAACGCCGAACTGCCGCTGCTCACCCGCCTGACCACCTTCGTCATCCCCGACGGCACCACCGACAAGGACATCGCGAAGGCGCCCGGCACCGGCCCCTTCAAACTCGACTGGTTCCGCACCGGCAACGCCCGCCTGGTCCGCAACGACGACTGGTACGGCGGCGACGTGTACCTCGACGCCATCGAGGTGAAGATCTTCGAGAGTCCACAGGCCATGGCCAACGCCCTGCTGGCCGGGCAGATCGACCTCGCCTCCAACGTCGGCGCCGTCGCCGCCCGGACAGCCGAGTCCCGTAAGGACGTCCAGACCGTGCGCCGCCCCAACGACATGGCGATGCCGATCGTCATGCGCACCGCCGACGGCCCCTTCGCCGACCCCAAGGTGCGCGAGGCACTGCGCCTCGCCGTCGACCGCGAGGCCATGGTCAAGCAGGTCCTGTCCGGCTACGGCACCGTCGCCAACGACATCCTCGGCACCGGCGACCCCGCCTACGACAAGAGCATCCCGCAGCGCGCCCGCGACCTGACGCAGGCCAAGAAGCTCCTCGCCGAGGCCGGCTTCGACACCTCGAAGACGTACGAACTGCTCACCACCGAGGACATATCCGGTCTCGCCGAGTCGGCCACCCTGTTCGCCACCCAGGTCCGCGAGGCCGGCGTGAAGATCAAGGTCGTCAAGCAGGAGTCGGCCGTCTTCTGGGACAAGACCTGGCTCAAGGGCGACCTTTACACCACCTACTGGGGCACCAACGACTCCGTGGTCTTCTTCGCCAGCAAGACCATGGTCTCCGACAGCGGCCAGAACGAGGCCGGCTGGAAGTCCACCGAGTTCGACACGGCCTACCAGAAGGCCATCGGCACCGCCGACGACGCCCAGCGCACCCAACTCCTGGGGCAGCTCCAGCAGATCGAGTACGACAGCTCCGGCTACCTCCTGTGGGGCATGGCCGACGGCATCGACCTCGCCGGGGCCAAGGTGCGCGGCCTGCCGAAGCTGCCAGGGTACGGAAGGGTTCAGCTCGAAGGCACATGGCTGGCCAGTTGACCTCCGACCCCATCGCACCGGCCGCTGCCCCGCCCGCCCCGGGGACGCGGCCGGCCCGCGCGTCCGGCCTGTTCCTGGCGCGGGTAGGGAGCGCGCTGCTGAAGCGGACGGCTCTGCTGGCTCTCCTGCTCGCACTGGTCTTCGTCGCCGTCGAACTGCTCCCGGGCGACGCTGCCGACGCGACCTCCGAACGCGGTGAGAGCGCGGCCGACCTTGCGGCGCGCCGTGAACTGCTGGGCCTCAACCGCCCTGTCCTGGAACGCTTCTGGGACTGGATGACCGGCCTGCCCACCGGCGACCTCGGCATCTCCGCGCGCGGCGAGAAGGTCACCGACCTGGTCTCCGCAGCCTTCCCCAACACCCTGCTTCTGGGCGGCGTCGCCCTGTTGCTCACCGCGGTCCTGTCCCTCGCCCTGGGCTGCTGGGCCGCCCTGAGGCCCGGCGGACGCCTGGACCGGGCCGTGTCGGGCTCGGCGACCGCGGTCCTCGCCCTGCCGGAGTTCGTCGTAGCCGTCGCCCTGGTCCTGGTGCTGTCCCTGTGGACCGGCTGGCTGCCCGCGGTCACCCTCACCGGCGCCGACGGATCCCCCGCCTCCTGGGACATGCTGGTGCTGCCCGCCCTCGCTCTGACCATCCCGCAGGTCGGCTGGAACACCATGATCGTGCGCGCCGCCCTCGCCGACGAGGCCCGCGCCCCCCACGTGGAGACCGCCGTGCTCGACGGACTGCCGCCCCACCGCGTCCTCACCCACCACGTACTGCCCGGCGCCCTGCCCGCCATCGCCACGGGCCTCGCCACCTCCACCGGCATGCTGCTCGGCGGCGCGGTCGTCGTCGAAACCATCTTCAACTACCCCGGCATCGGATCAGTGCTCGCCTCGGCCGTCACCGACCGGGACAGCCCCGTCATCGCCGGCGTCACGGCGCTGTCCGGCGCCGTCATCACCGCAGTACTGCTCCTGGCCGACCTGGTACGCACCGTGGTGACAGGAAGAGGACGACGATGACGACGTTCGGCAGCGACGCCGAGCCGACGGTGAAGCCCTCCCGCAGCAAGGGGAGGCCGACGACGAGGACATCCCGCACGAGGATCGCCCTGCGCGTCCTGCCGGCAGTCCTCCTGACCGGCCTCGCCCTGATCGGCCCCTGGATCGTCCCGCACGCCGTGGACATCCCGATGACCGTGCCCTACGCGGAACCCGGCGCGGACGGAACCCTGCTCGGCGGCGACCAACTGGGCCGGGACCTGCTGAGCCGGCTGCTGGCCGGCGGACGCCACCTCGTCCTGTCCTCCCTGCTCGTCGCGGCCCTGGTCACGGGCACAGCCGCGATCCTCGGCGCGATCGGCGCCGTACGTCCCCTCGTCGGACGGCTCGTGGAACGGACCGCCGACCTGATGATGCTGCTCCCGGCCGTCCTCGGCATCCTCCTCGTCACCCTGTCCTGGCCCGGCAGCGGCCGGCTCGCCGTCATCACCGCGGCTGTCGTGCTCGGTGTGCCCTACGCGGTCCGGCTCGCGGCCAGTGCGGCGGCCCCCATCGCCGAGACCGGGTACGTGGAGGCGGCGGCAGCGGGCGGCGAACGCCTCTGGTATCTCGTCGTCCGGGAGATCCTGCCCAACCTGCGCGCCACCCTGCTCGCCCTGTTCGGGCTGCGCTTCGTCGCCGCCGTGTACCTCGTCGCCACGGCCGGCTTCCTCCAGGTCGGCCCGCAACCCCCGGCCGCCGACTGGGCGTTGATGATCCGGGAGAATTCCCCGGGCATCCTCCTCAACCCGTGGTCCGTGGTCGCCCCGAGCATCGCCGTCGCCCTCCTCGCCCTCAGCGTCAACCTCGCGACCGCAGCCCTCGCTCCCCAGACCGGCCGGAAGGCGATGACCGCCCTGTGAGCCACACGCCCGACCGGTACGCCAAGCCCGAGAACCCGCCGAGCGGCACACCCGCTGTCCAGATCACGGGCCTGACGGTGACCGCGCCCGACGGCCGCCTTCTGCTGCGCGACGCGTCCCTGGCCGCACACCCCGGCCGACTGGTCGCCCTGACCGGCCCCTCGGGCGCCGGCAAGACGACCCTGTTGCGTGCGCTGACCGGCCTTCTGCCCCCCGGGACGACACGCACCGCCGGCCATGTCGACGTCCTCGGCCACGACGTCTTCGCCCTCTCCGACTCGCAACTGCGCGTCCTGCGCGGCACACGGCTCGCCTACGTCGGCCAGGATCCCGGCTCCGGCCTCAACCCCCGTATGCGCGTCCGCAGCCTCGTCCGCGAACTCGCCGCGGACCGCAGCGCGGAGGCAGTCGCAGCACTCCTCACCGAGGTCCGACTCCCCGACGACGGACGCCTGGCCGCCCGCCGCCCCGGCGCCCTCTCCGGCGGACAGCAGCGCCGTGTCGCCCTCGCCCGCGCCTTGGCCCGCCGCCCCGACATCCTTCTCCTGGACGAGCCGACCGCCGGCCTCCATCCCGAACTGCGCGACGAGATAGGTCAGTTGTTGCGGCACCTCGCCCGCGAACACCACCTCGCCGTCGTGTTCGCCTGCCACGACCCCGCTGTGGTCGAGCAGTTCGCCGACGAGGTCGTACAACTGGGTGTCCACCTGCCCCCGCCGATGCGTACGCCCGCCTCACGGCCCTCAGCCGCCCTGACGGCTGAGGGGAGCAGTGCACCCGCCCTCGAAGTACGGGACCTGCACGTGAGTTTCCGTGGAACGCCCGCTCTCACCGGCGTCGGCCTCACCGTCACCGCCGGTTCCGCGGCCGGCATCGTCGGCGTCTCCGGCTCAGGCAAGACCACGCTCGTCCGCACCGTCGTAGGACTCCAGCGCAGCACCTCCGGCACGATTCAGCTGTCCGGCACGCCCCTGAGCACCGGCCTGCGCGGACGCACCCGTACACAGCGCCGCCGACTGCAACTCGTCACACAGAACCCGCTCGGCGCGCTGAACCCGAGCCACACCGTCGGCGCCGCCGTGGGCCGCCCGCTGCGGCTGCACCGCCGCTGCGCGGCCAGGGAGGTCGGCGAACGGGTGGCCGACCTCCTGGAACAGGTCGGACTGCCGCCCGCCTTAGCCGCCCGCTACCCGCACGAGTTGTCCGGCGGGCAGCGCCAGCGCGTCGCCATCGCGCGAGCACTGGCCGCCGAGCCGGAGGTACTGATCTGCGACGAGATCACCTCCGCCCTGGACCCTGACACCGGCCACGCGATCATGGACCTCCTCGCCGACCTGCGTGAGCGTCGTGGCACGACCCTCGTCCTCATCAGCCACGACCTGCCCCTCATCGCCGACCGCACGGACACCGTCACCGTCCTGGAAGCGGGCCGTGTCGTCGAGTCAGGCCCCACGGTCGACGTCTTCACCGACCCGCGGCACGCGGCGACACAGGCACTGCTGGGCAGGTCCGCGTCTGCCGCCAGGACCTGACTGCGGGCCGCCCTGCGGTGCCGAAGAGGCTTAATAACCCCTAGCGAAGTGAGGTGGCGATTGCACTCCGGCGGGGCGACGATCTCTCGGTACTCGCCGATGAAGGGGTAGTTGTGGACGACATCGCTCCGGGGGAGCTCGTCTCCCTCGCCGATGACGAGGGGAACAGCGTCACCGTCAACGTCCTGGGACGTAATCCCGGGTGGGCTGCCGGGCTCGATGCCGAGATCGTCGTCGGGACGCCCTTCGTGTCCGGCCGCTGTTACCCGGCGTTGTCCGCACCGCAGCGAGGATGCGCTGCCGGGCGAGTGCTGCAAGATCCTTACGATCGTGCGGGAGGCCGACCGCTCCAGTGCGGTCAGGGCGGTCGGCGAGCAGCTGGGCCTGGACGCCTCGGTGCACGTAGGGGAGGGACGGGGCCGGGCCGGTCAACCAGATGCTGCGCATCGACGGGCTCACGATCCTGCTGTGGGATGAGCAGAACCGCCCGCCCGGCCACCTCCGCCGATGCGGCAGCGACAGTCCGGAGCCAGCCCGAGCCGGACCCGACATCAGCACGACCGCACGTGATCCAGGAGCACCTTGCGGAACTCCGGCCGGGAGTCGTGGTTGCCGGGGCAGACGAGGGTGGGCGCTCGGCGAGGTCGCTGGCGCTGGCTGAAGCGGGAGCCCTGCGACGGGTACGACGCCGGATGGAGACGAGGACCCCGGCTTCTGCGGGCGTGAGCCGCAGTCGGTCCCGCTCGCGGACCTGATGCGAACTCCCGAGCCGAGCCGAAGCCCTCATCGTCTGACCGCTAACTGTGCGTGAGGTCCCTGACCGCCGCCCGTGAACGCCCCGAGCAGAGCATCCATCTCGTGGAGGAGTTGAGAGGAAGCAGGCGAGGATCTCGCGCAGCAGCTACAGGACTTATGGCCGGCCGCTTACCGAAAGAGGGTCCGAGGCCGTTCGTGCCGTGGTCGACGAAGGACAGCCGGTAACGCGGGCCGCGAGGCTGTCCGCCAATGCCGGTCACGAGTGGGCGAGAAGTCAACTCACTGTCAGCCTCCCCAGGCCAGGTTGAGCATCGGTTCGGACGAAGCCATCCGGCAGTGGTCGGGTCATGCCGTTGTACCGGGATCGACGGGACGGTTGCGCAGTGCCGTCCCGGGCGGGGGTCTGACTCATGAGATCTATGACCGAAGTGTCCAGTCACAGGCTTGTCGACCGTCGTTACGGGATGGTTTCTGCTGTCACCGAGCCACAGGGCGTGTCCCAATAGGGGCCTTGCCGAAGATCAGGCGCCATCACGGTTCAGACCGCCCGACGGCCGGTGCCATCCACCCAGCACATCGCCACGCGGGAGGCGAACCACCATGACGACCAGACAGCGCAGCACTTTCTCCAGCACGGATCCTCCCGTTCGGCGCGAGGTCGTTCTGGGCGTGGACACGCACGGCGAGCTTCATGTCGCCGCCGTGATCTCCCCGCTCGGGCAAATCCTGGGCACCGAGTCCTTTCCGGCCACGGCGGCCGGCTACCGTCGGCTGCTCGTGTGGGCCCGCAAGCGGGGGACGGTGCGCCGGGCCGGCGTGGAGGGCACCGGCACCTTCGGCGCGGGCCTGTCCCGCTACCTGCTGACCCAGCAGATCCAGGTGTTCGAAGTGAACCGGCCCGACCGCACGGCCCGCCGTCTGCTCGGCAAGTCGGACCCGCTCGATGCGCAGGCCGCAGCGCGAGCCGTGCTCAGCGGTCGCGCCCGGGCCCAGGCCAAATCCGGCGACGGACCCGTGCACAGCGCCCGGATCTACAAACTCGCCAAGGACTCCGCGGTCAAGGCCCGCACCCAGGCGATCAACCAGCTCAAGGCTGTCCTGGTCATCGCCGACCCCGCCCTGCGGGAACGGTTTTCGAGCTTGGGCAATGCCGAACTGTTCCGCACCTGTGCGACCCTCAGCCCACCCGATGGTGGGGGAGACGAGGACGCGGTGGCCCAGGCCACCAACATGACGTTGCGCATGCTCGCCGAGCGCATCGAACAGCTCACCGGACAGATCAATGAGCTGAACCAACGCCTGACCCGGCTCGTCGAACACCACGCCCCACAGCTGCTCGTACCGGTGGGCATCGGCCCGGACAGCGCAGCCACCTTACTGATCACCATGGGAGACAACCCCGAGCGACTGAACACCGAGGCGTCCTTTGCTGCGCTTTGCGGAGTCAGCCCCATCGAGTACTCCTCCGGGCGGCGAATCACACGCCGGCTCAACTACGGCGGCGACCGGCAGGCCAACGCGGCCCTGCACCGCATCGTGTTCACCCGCCTGCGCCACGACCCGCGCACTCAGGCGTACTACGAACGCCGCACCCAGGAGGGCAAGACCCGCCGTGAGATCATCCGATGCCTCAAGCGATATGCCGCCCGCGAGGTCTTCAACCTGGTCAGGACGGTATCGACCGCCCCCTCGTTATAGGGGCGTCAGTGATACGGCGGGCCCCGCCTGGGGGCTTTGCGCGGAGCCGTGAGACGACGAGGCCGCACCGGAGAGCTTCGGCGCGGCCTCGTCATGAGATCGGCTGCGCTGTCGGGCACGATGCGGTCGGCACCTCATGCGGCCCTTGTCCCTGTAACGTTTTCGGGGCGCGCCTACTTTGCGATTGCACTCGCATATGCGTGTGAAGAGCCGGTTCCGTCAGAGAGCGCAGCACCACCTCGAGCACGGATCTGCCCAATCGGGGTGAGGTCGACCTGAGTGTGGATACGCACGGCGAGGTTCACGTCGCCGCCCCGGTCCCCGGCTGGGAAAGGTCATGGGCACCGAATCCTCTTTGGCGACGGCCGCTGGCAGCTGACGTCTGCGCCCGCCAAACTGGATACGGTTGCGCCGTGCGGGGGTGGAGGGCACCGGCACCTTCGGAGCGAGCCTGTCCCACTGCCTCCTCGCTCAGTACATCCAGGTGTATTGAACCGGCCCGATCGCTCGACCCGCCGGTTGCCCTGCGAATCGGACCGATCGACGCGGGGCCATGCTCAGTGGCCGCGCCCGGAGACGAGGACGCGGTGGCCCAGGCCACCCGCCTGACGTTGCGCATGCTGGCCGAGCGCGTCGAGCAGCTCACCGGGCAGATCGATGAGCTGAACCAGCGCCTGACCCGGGTCGTCGTACGCCACGCACGCACAGCAGCTGCTCGAACGGGTGGGCATCGGTTCGGACAGCGCCGTCATGCTCCTGATCACCATGGGAGACAACCTGATCGGCTGAGCACCGAGGCGTCCTTGGCTGCCCTTTGCGGAGTCAGCCCCATCGAGTATTCATCCGGCCGGCGGAGCACGCGCAGGCTCAACCACGGCGGCGACCGCCAGGCGAACGCGGTCCTGCACCGCATTGTCTTCACCCGCCTGCGCCACGACCTGCGCGACCTGGTGGCCATCACCACGCTCAGTGTGTCCCTCGAGCCGCACGGGGCGATGAACTGGGACGCGGCAGTGAGCTTTTTCAGCGTTGCCTCTCCAGGGTGAGAACGGCTTTGGTGATGACGCTCATGCGGTTGGGGCTGATGCGGGATCTGCGGAAGATCTGCCAGGACTTCAGCCGTGCCATGCCGCGTTCGACCGGTGCCCTCGCCGCGGCCAGGGCCCGGTTGGCGGTGCGCTGGGTGAGGGTGAGCTCGCCGCCCGGTGGGCGTTTGAGGCCGGTGGTCAGCCAGGGCCCGGCGCCCTGGTAGGCGCGGTCGGCGAGGATCGGGACGCTCTGGCGTTCGCAGATCCGGATGATGCGGTGGGTGCGGGCTGCGGTCAGGTCGTGGGTGCGGCCTGGCAGTGCGGGCGAGATCCACAGCACCTCGCCGGCGGGGTCGGTGACGACCTGGACGTTCACGCCGTGCCGGCGGTGTTTGGCCGAGTAGTCGGCTCGGCTGTCGCCGACACGGTCGCACTCGGCCAGGGTCCCGTCCAGCAGGACGAACTCCGGATCGTGCTCGCGCAGCGTCTTGAGCAGGCCCGGGGCGCGGTCGGCAAGCAGGCTGGTCACGGCGGTGACGTACGCGTGGGCGGTGCCGACGGATATCCCGAAGCCGGACGCGATCCTGGTGAGGGTGTCGTGGCGGCGCAGGTACACCAGAGCGATGAGCGCCCGCTGGTGCGGCGGGAGTTTGCACCGCCGGTCACCCTCACGGGTGACGATGAGCATCGTGGCCCACTCGACCAGGGCATGCGGGAGGTGGAGTGCGGCAGGATAGGGAACCAACAGGGCTCCTGTGCCGATGGGTTGAGACTTCGAACACCTCCACCAACGGCACGGGAGCCTTGGGCGTTGCGGCCCTCACCTCGGCCTGACCGGCGTCACCCGATCAGTGGCCACGCTGAAAACGCTCAGTGAACGAGGGCAGCCGCCGAGCCTGGTGGAGATTGTGACGCTGTCACCGCGTGCGGCATAGACGATCTTCGGCGACGCGGCCTGGCGGGACCAGCACCGGTCCCAGGGGGTGGTGGTCGTGAGCCGGGGCATGGTTGTCGCGTGCTGGGGCGTGTGTGAGCGTCCGCCGGTCCGCGGGCATTGCCATTCACGAGATCCCGCCCATGAGCAGGTAGCGGATCGCGTCGAGTATGTGGCGGTAGCGGTAGCCCCCGGGTTGCCCGTCTCTGCCCTGGGCCACGCCAGGGCCGGCAGCAAAGGCCGGGACCTCTGCCTACTTCGCGCTTGTCATGTCCGGGATGTCGGCGCCTCCCAGTCGGATGATCAGCCACGTTGCCGTACGCGTGCGCAAGCAACACGACCCTGCAGACGGGTTGAAGTGACCGGGATCGGTTGCGTACGACAACGACAACAGGGCCTCCGTGAACCGCTCGGAAAAGGGTTGCACCCCCGAGCTGTCAAGAGGCCCTGTCTTCGTTCGTCTAGGGCTGACGGATTACCCGACCAGGAATTCCGTTCACTCGCGGATTTCGAGATCGGTTGAGCTACGGCTACTCACTGCAGTGGAGTTGCGCGTCAATTTGTTTGGCGGTCATGGGACCGTCGCCGGTCCAATACTTGCCCGGTTCCACTTTCGCGCTCTCGATCGTACGCAGGGCGAAGACATCGTCGCGACCATCGCCCGTCGGATCCGTGTAGCTCACTCCGATGTTGGGCGGAATAGAGGACTTGCTGGGTTTTTCTGAGTGCTTCGCGAAGCCCTCTCCGGACCAAAGCGTGATGAGACCCTTCCGGGTGGATGTCGAGTTCGGTCCTGAGGCGGACCACACGACGCGCGGATTCTCGTGCTTGACATCGTCGAAGTCGTAGACCTCAACGCGCCTGATTTCATCCGTGGGGCACATGGGTATCTTGACGAAGATCGCGTCGCCCTCGACCCGTGCCCCGAACTCCGGCGGGTCGGCTGGATCCGATGGAAACATGCCGCAGCCGGATGCTCCCAACAGTGCGATCACGGTCAGGAGACCTGACAAGATGCCCTGCTGCCGCGTGGAACGAATCACCGGTAGCACTGTGTGTATCCTCCCTGTCCCCAGTCGGCCAACCGCTCCCACCGGTTGCGGCAGGGATTACTGCCTGCTCGCAAGTAGCGGATGCCGAAACCAAGACCATAGCGCAGCCATTGGGACCTGTGCCTCTTCTCGTGAGCAATCCGGTCCCTTGAGAGGAAGTCGGAATTATTCGACGTGAAATAGGTGGTTCCGAGTGTTGTGCCACCGCGCGCGTGCAGACCCCATCCGCCGACGCACGTTCTCATGCCGTAGCGGTAGCTGCACTTGTAGCCCATGAGGCGGCCGGCGCCTGCTAGCCCGTATCCCAGTGCTCGGGCTCCGGCGCGTCTCACCTTCTTGTAGCGCCAGAACTTCCAGCTCCATCGCTTGCCGTCAAGGTCGAATTGGTTGACGGGGTCGCTGGGGTAGACGTAGGCGTTGGCGCTGCCGCCGGGGACGGGGTCGGTGGAGAGGAAGCGACCGGTGGTGGGGTTGTAGAGGCGGACGCCCATCAGGGTGAGTCCGGTGGGGGTTTCGCTGGAGCGGGTTTTGGCGCCGAGCCAGCCGTAACGGGTGGGCTGTTGGCCGGGTCGGGGGTTGCCGTATTCGTCGGCGTCCAGAACGGTCGGGGCAACGGCGGTGTCCAGGGGGAGCTGGAGAGTGATGTCGCCGTGCAGGTTGGCCAGTTGCAGGACGGTGCCGCCGGTCTTGGTGCTGGTGGCGGCGAGGTCGCCGGCAGGACCGTCGATGTTGCGAGTCAGGCCGCCGCTGGTGTCTTCGCTGATCCAGCGAGGGCTGTCGCTGTCGGAGTCGTAGTGGTTGGTCTTCGCGGCTGTCTGGGTCCAGGTGCCGGAGGTGTTGGTCTCGGTGGTCCAGCTGCGGAAGCGCAGGTTGGAGTCGAGGGTCCAGGTCTGGCGCTGGGTGCCGGCAGTCTGCTGCTGGGCGAGGTCGTTGTTGTAATAGGCGAGGGCGGCGCCGGGAAGGGCGGTGGTGCGGCCGAGGTTGTCGTAGACGTAGCCGGTGTCGACGAGCCGGTCGGCGCTGTCGTAGGCGTAGCCGGTGGTGGTGGCGCCCGTGGTGATGCAGTCGAGGCCGACGCCGGCAGCGGCGGTGGCCAGGGACTTGCGGTTGCTGTTCTTGTCGAAGGTGTAGGTGCGGGTGGTGCACACTGCGTCGGCGCCGGTGTCCTGGACCTGGGTCAGGCGTCCGGTGTTGTCGTAGGTGTAGCCCTGGGAGGCGGTGACGCCGGGGGTGCCTCCGTGGGCGACGATCTGGCTGTGGGTGTTCTCGCTGACCGTGTCGGCCGCCAGGACGGTGCCGTCGCTGGTGCGGGTGTAGGTGCGGGCGGTTGCTGAGCCGGTGGTGTCCTGCTCGTCGCTCTGGGTGTAGCCGCCGGGCAGGGTCTGGGTGGCCAGGTCACCGTCGGCGTCGTAGCGGGCGGTGAAGGTGCCGGCGACCGAGTCGGTGACCGAGGTGGTCAGACCGCGCGGGTCGATGGCGGTGTCGTAGGTGTAGGTGGTCGTCGAGGGCACCGTGTCGGTGACCTTCGAGGGCCGGTTGAGGGCGTCGTACTCGGTGGTGGTGGTGGCCGCGTCGGCGTCGGTGTAGATGAGCTGACGGCCGAGCTGGTCGAAGGTCTTGCTGATGGTGCCGCCGGCAGGGGAGGTCTGCTTGTTCGCCAGACCGTTCGCCGGGTCGTAGCCGGTGGTGGTGGCCGGGACGGCCGTGCCGAGACCGCCGGTGACTGTGACGGTGACCGGACGGCCTGCGCTGTCGTAGCCGTTTGTGGTGGTGCGGGTGGTGCCGTTGGCGGTCTCGGTGACCTTGGCGATCTGTCCCTCGACCGCGTACTCGGTGGTCTTGGTCGGCAGCTGGGTCGGGTTGGAGCCGCCCCCGGTGATCGCTGCGACCGGTCCGGTCTGGCAGACCATGTCCGCCCATTCCGGGCGGCCGTTGCCCGTGCCCGTGCCGGTGGCGGAGTAGTAGGTGGTCTGCGTCGCGCCCGCGTCGGAGCCGGTGGAGGCGGCCAGGGCGGTCTTGATGACCCGTCCCTGGTCGTCGTAAGTGGTGGTCGTCGTCAGCGCTAGCCCGCCCGGGTCCTGGGTGCTGGTGGTGGCCACGCCCTTGGCCCAGTCGAAACCGGTCGCGATCACGCGCGGGTCGGCGGCCAGGGTCGGCCAGGCCCGCAACTGGGCAGCGGTGGTCTCCCTGGTGACCTGGTCCTTCACCGCGGCGGTGCCGTCGGTGGGGCGGCCGCTGTCGTATTCCTTGAGCGTCCTGGTGCGGGCGATGACCTTGCTGCCGGCCTGCGCGACGGTGGTGGTGCCGCTGAGCAGCTTGGAGGCGAGCACGACCTGGTGGATCGGGCCGTTCTCTTCCACCTCACGGGTACCGGTGTCGTTGTAGACGCTGGTGGTCGACAGCAGCTGGGCCCGCTCGGCCGAGGCGAGGTTGCTGATGCCCAGCCCGGTCAGTTCCGTCTTCTGGGCTGCGGTCGTGCCCAGGGCCAGTTCGCGGTTGCCTGCGGTCAGCGACCGGATTGTGTTGCCGAACTGGTCGTACTCGGTGACTGTGACGTGGTGGCCGGGGGTTGCCTCGTTGACCTCACGGCCGGAGGCGTCCAGGTAGTGGATACCGGCCCGAGTGTAGGAGCCGGAGGCCAGGGCGCTGCCGTCGTTGCCCGCGGGCACCTGATCGGAAGGGAAGACCGCGGTGGCGTCAGTGGGAACGTCGGTCTGCCCCCATGAGGCAAGGGCCGAAGTGCCGAGGTCCTCCGGCGCGGTGGAGCCGGTCAGCGGCACGCCGTAGACGATGCTGGTGGCGGCCGTGCCGTTGGTCTGGCTGGCGCTGCCCGGTGTGAGCGTCGGGCGGGACACCTTCAGCAGCATGCCGGCACCCGCGGCAGGGTTGGATCCTGCCTGTCCGTAGGTGAAGGTCCACGGCAGCTGTCCGGCCGGGGTCAAGGTGGTGACGCGGCCGGCGTCGTCGTAGGTGTAGGCGGTCTTCAGCGCGGGGCTGACACGGGGGTCCCACTGCTCACGCAGCCGGCCGCTGGTGTCGTAGGCGTAGGACGCAATGGTCTGCACGGTGGACAAAGAGGCCCCGGGCGCGGTCGACCACAGTTTGAGCGCCGAGACCTGGTCCTTGACGTCTCCCAGCGCGGAACCGGATGCGGTGGTGGCGGTGGCGTAGACGAACTCCAGCACCCGGCAGCCCTTGGTTGACGGATCGGCTGCGCATGCTGAGGCAGCGACAGCAGACGTCGGGGCGATGAGGAGCTTGGGGCGGGAGGTCTTGGTCTCGCCAACTGTGACCGGCTCGCTGACGGTGGTGGTCGTGGTGTTGGCCAGGCCCGTCAGGTAGGAGGTGGAGGCGTTCCACAAGGTGGTGCTGCCGCTCACCGCGGTGAAGGTGGTGACCTCGCCGTCGGAGCTCTTCAGGGTGAAGCTGCTGCTGAAGCTGCCGGTGAGTTCGTAGTCTTCGGCGCCGACTTCTGGGATCCAGCCGGTCTTCGCCGCGTTCTGGGCGAAGTTCAGGCGGGTGTCATCGCCCGCTGCCCCGACACTCACCGAAGTCGCGGCGGTTTTTGCCAGACCCGTCCACGGGATGGACGTCTGGGCGCCGTAGAGCCATTGTTTGCCGAAGATCGGCGCCTGCTGACCAGCGCCGATGCCCGCCTGCGGGGAACGTGAGGAGGCGGTGCGGTCAACCGACAGGCCGAAATAGGACGCATCGTTGTCGGAGAGCGTGTAGTCGCCGGTCAGCAGGTTCACCGAGCCCGGCCCCACCTCCTCGCTCGCTGCGCCGTCGGCGCCGCGGTCGATAGTGGCGTTGACGGGGTCGGACGAAGCGGACGCATTCGAGGGGCCTGTGAAGTCGGCCCGGATCTGCACGGCCCCGTCCGGGTTGACGGTGGAGGTGGCGTTCCAGGTCAGCTTCGGACTCTTGCCGCTGGTCAGAGCCACCGGCCAAGCGGACAGCGGCTGGCCAGCGACCGTCACGTCACCTGTCGGGATGACGGTCCAGGTGTCGGCCTCGCCGCGGCGCCAAGAGAAGGTGGCCTGGGTGAACTTCGATGCGTCTGCCTCGGCGGTCAGCGGCAGACGGGCGGCGGTGCGGGTGCCCTCGTCGGGGCTGGTGACACCGCCGGGACCGACGTGGAAGGTGTAGGAGAGGGCCTCGGACTTGTTGTCGGCCTTGTCCGTCGCGCGCACCTGCAGGGTGTTGGTGCCTGCCTTGGCGGGCTTGATGGTGACGCTGACCGGGGTGGTGCCGCTGGTGGCGACCTTCGTCCAGGTCGTGCCGTCCAGCGACCACTCGATGCCGTTCTGGTCACCCGCCGGGGGCGTCACCTTGAACACGCCTGCCTGGCCGACACCCTTGACCCACGATGCGGACGGGTAGTCCGTCGAGGTCACCGCGGTCGGCGCTGACGGGGCGGAGGTGTCGACGGTGAACGTCGCATACGCCGACCAGTCGTTGTTGTAGTGCAGCCCGTCGTAGGGGTTGGTGCGGAACTTGTAGGTCTTGCCGTTGGTGAGCAGACCGGAGGGAACCGTCACCGACGCCGGCTGCCCCGACGGTACGTAAGGAGAGACCAGGTAGTTGCCGACCTGAGCATTGGTAGCGGCATCGTCGATCTCGAAGGTGCCGTCGACCTTGTCGTTGTTGACGTCGATGAAGGTGTCGCTCAGCGTCGGCGTCGTGGTGTTGACGTACCAGGTGCCGGCGGCGTCCTGGAAGAACGGCGGGCCGGCCTGCTGGTCGGTGCCGGTCTTGGGCCGGTAGTTGTAGGTGACGGTCAGCTTGGGCGGGTTGGACGCGGCGTTGGCCGAGTTGAACCGCTTCCACTGGGCGGTCGCAGACTCGCTCGCCGCCTGCAGGCCCATGCCGGAAGTCGTGTTCTTCGCGGACGCCCACGTCTGCACCAGATTGGTGACATCCGCGTTGACCCAGCCGTCCGGCGCCGCGGCGCAGCCGGAATTGCCCTTGGTCTCCGTCGAAGTCGCCGAAGCAGTCGCGGCCCAGGTCGGCTGGGAGGTCCAGCGCGACGTCGTGGACGCCTTGCCCGTGCTGTAGACACCCCAGGGGTAAGCCTTGCAGTCCGTGTTACCCGAATGGAAGTTCCACAGGCTCAACTTCGCACTCGAGACCAACGCATCGGAGATCGGCGCGGTGTTCCAGGTGATGAAGGAACGCGCCGTACGCGGCGTACCGTCGCTGTTGGTCGTGCCCGGATTGCCCACATCCAGCTCAACATCGCTGGACAAGTCGACCGTCTCACCCTGCTGGACATAGGTGTCGAAGACGTTGGACAGCGCCGACGTCGAGGGGTCCACCGTGACCGGATACTGCGTCTGAGGATCGGCGAGGAACTTCGCGTCCGGGGTGAAGACCAGATTGATCGTCCCCTTCCCACGGACGACCTGCAGCTTCACCGGCGCCTGATGGGTGTGCTCCCCGGAGACCTTGTCGATCTGCGCGTCCCACATCACCGGAGCAGGCATCACCGCCTGCTTCTTGCCCTTCTTGTCGCTAAAGAGCAGGCTGCCGTCCTTGTTCTGCACCACCTTCAGGCCCTTGGCCTTCAGCGGCAGCGTGTAGGAGTAACCCCTCGTCGAGGGCCGCTCGGTGATCTCGACGAACTGCTCGAACCCGGTGCGGGTGGCTTCCACCACCACGTCCCCGTCAGCCACCGCACCGCGGTAGGTCGCCCGGTTGTCCTTCAGGACAGGCTTGGGCAGATCGCCCTTCCACTGCAGCGCGATCTGCTGATCACCCTCACCCAGCGTCACCAGGTCTTACCCGAAACCTGATGGGTGACCAACGGCCGGGTTTCCCGATGGGGCCCGTCAAGCTGACGGGCCCTTTCCTGGCAAGGGCAAGCGGCCACCCCAGACTCGCCGGCCACACGGGACTGCGACCCTGGCGCTGGGAGGTCCCGGCGGTCGCGCTGCTCACTCCCGGACGGCGCGGGCCGCCCGGCCGGTCGGCGGGACGTTACTTACCCGGCTTCCGCAGACCCTGCACGTGGACAACGTGTTGAGGTCCGTCCTGGACAGGTCGAGACCAGCACGCATCGGGACGGTAGCCGACAGCAACCCTGCCCCTAGCAGGGCTAGTTGGCCGTGTAGATTCCCTTCTTGGACCCAGGTGACTGAGATACGCGCTGCCTTCTGTGGGTCCGTCATCTGTTGATCCGACTGTGCATGGGGTGGGCTGCGTGAAGCGGCGTGTGGTGTGGGGTGCGGTGGCTGTGGCTGTGGCGACCGCGGTGTCAGCAGGAGTAGTCGTCGTCAAGATGGGGGACGCTCCTGGCTCGAATTCGGAGGCGAAGGGGCTAGGGGAGCCGGTCGTCACACATGTGCGGTCGACTGCTCTGGGTGCCGATGACGCCGGTCGGGTCTCGTTGAGCCGGCGCGATATCGAACCGTTCAGCATGTTGCGGCTGTCGTGGGACGACCCGCAGGCGCATCTTCAGCGCGCGGTCGAGGCTCGGACCCATACCGTGGGGACTCAGAAGTGGTCCTCCTGGGTGACGCTGGAGTCGGACGGCGGAGGTGGGGAGGACGCTCCGCGCAAGGGGATGCGCGGGGCCACAGACGCGGCTTGGTTCGGCCCGTCGGACGGAGTAGAGGTAAAGGTCGCCGCCGGCGGCACGTTGCCCGACGGGCTGCGGTTGGACGTGGTCGATCCCGGTACCTCCCCTCACACGGGTATGGAGGCAGCGGCCTTCGTGATGGCGGGGGAGAGCCCCGAGCCCGATGACACGCCCACCGACCCTGTCACGTCCTCAACTTCCCCGGTGGAGACGCTCGAGCCCTCAGCGACGCAGTCCGCGTCTGAGGACGAAACGTCGGCCACCCCCGCACCTACTGCCTCGGAGGCTTCTCCGCAGGTCAGTCCGTCTATTCCGACGTCGGCAGTGCCCTCGACGTCGCAGACGCCCACGGCGTCGCCGAGCACGACGGCCGGACCTACGTCGACCGTGCCGCAGCCCCCCATCGTGAGCCGGGCGGCCTGGGGAGCGGACGAGTCCCTCAACAACGATGCCCCCGAGTACGGCACGACCATCAACGCCGTGTTCATCCACCACACCGCCCAGACCAACACGTATACCTGCTCCGACTCCGCGGCCATCGTCCGGGGCCTACGCGCCCTGCATCTGAACCAGGGCTGGAAGGATATCGGCTACAACTTCGTCGTCGACAAGTGCGGCACGATTTTCGAGGGCCGTAAAGGCGGCGTCGACCGGCCGGTGATCGGTGCGCAGGCCGAGGGATTCAACACCAACACCACGGGCGTCGCCGTCATCGGCACGTACACGACCGATGATGCCCCCAACGCGGCAAAAGCCTCTTTGGCCCGCCTGGCGGCTTGGAAGCTCGGCCAGTACAAGGTGGATCCCCTGGGGAAGGTGACGCTGACGGCCGGCAAGGCCAACGGCAAGTTCGCACTCGGGCAGTCCGCAGTCTTCAACCGGATCTCCGGCCACCGCGACGCTTACGCAACAGAATGCCCGGGTACGGCCCTGTACAACCAGTTGCCGACCCTGCGTGCCTGGAGCGCCGGCCCCGTCGCCGGGCTCGCCATCAAGACGGTCACCGGCGCGACCCTGTCGGGGAGCACCTACCTGACCAAGGGATCCATCACCGTCAACTGGGCTGCCACCACGCCGACCTCCCTCATCACGAAGTACGAGGTCCTCGTCGACGGCAAGAGTGTCGCCGCCAAGACCGGGACCGCAACCTCCGCAGCCGTCACCCTCGCGGCCGGCGGTCACACCGTGCAGGTCCGCGCCACCCACCAGTCCGGCAAGACCGCCACCACATCCAGCATTGCGGTGACGGCGGAGACCACCCCGCCGGTGTTCAGCACCAAGCCGACCCTGTCGCTTCGTACGGGAACCGTCGACACCACCGCCGTCCCGGTCACCCTCGCCTGGAAGGCCACCGACGCCGCGGGCCTGAAGGAGGTCCGCCTGACCGCCCCCGCAGCGAAGACCTACGGCCCCACCACAGCGAGCGCCCCGCTCACCGCCAAGTCCGGCGCGGCCACCGCCTTCAGCCTCACCGCCCAGGACCTGGCGGGCAACACCGCCACCGCCGCGATGTCGGGCACTGCGGTGATCGTCCAGGAGACGGCCGCCACGAAGACCGGCACCTGGACCAAGAAGGCTTCCAGCAGCTACCTCGGCGGCGCCTCGCTCAGCAGTTCCGCGAAGAACGCCTCGCTGAGCTGGACCTTCACCGGCCGCTCGGTGGCCTGGATCGTCTCGCGTGCCGCCACGTCGGGACAGGCGGTCATCTACGTCGACGGGACCAAGACCGCGACCGTCGACCTGAAGTCGACCGCCACGGCCTTCCGCAACGCCCTGTGGACCAAGAGCTGGTCCTCCGCCGGCAAGCACACCATCAAGATCGTTGTCTCCGCGACGAGCGGGCGTCCTGCCGTCACCACCGACGGCATCGCCTACCTGCGGTAGGAGCCTGAAGAACGCAACCGCACCCTCGGCAAAACCGAAAGGGCTCGTGCCCGACCTTGGTCGGACACGAGCCCTTTCGGTTCGTGGGGTTCTCCCGCTGGTCAGCGCACGAGCGGCACGCCGATTTCCCGAGGACACCACTGCGGGTGGTCTGGGATCAGGCGCGGGCTACGCGGTCGGTGTCGGAGTGACGGTGGTGGCGGTGACGTCGCCTTCGTAGACCAGGGCGGTGCGGTGGTTGTACTGGATGGTGTACATGGACTTGCCGCCGATGACGACGGTGCCGCTGGACTTGAAGTAGTCGTCGGTGGCAGCGGCAGGCGCCGTGGAGACGTAAGCCTGACGAGACGGGATGGTGTACATGCTCAACGCAGCCTGGGTGGACGGTGACAGACCCGCGGGGTACTCGGCGGCGTCGGGGTAGCTGGATCCGTAGACCTTGACGGGCGGGCCGGCGGAGGTCTGGCCGCCCTTGACGACGGTCACGCCGTTGGCGGGGACGGTGTTGACGCCGCCCGGGTTGTAGAACCAGACCTCGCTGCCGCTGTACCAGATCGCGGTCCAGTCGCCACTCTTGTCGGCGACGACGAACTGCTGGCCGGCCTGGGCGGTGTTGCCCCAGTCGTTGATGCGGTCGGTGCCGACGGTGCCGGGGTGGACTGCCTGGTCGCCGAACAGCGGTGCCGCGTCGCTGGGAGCGGTGCGCAGGTAGACGAAGTTGGACGGCTGCTCCTTGCGCGTGCACGTGGTGACGGCGCCGGTCGGATCGTCGGCGGGGCAGATCTGGACGGTCTGCTGGTTGCCGGCGAAGCCGGGGGCGAGGGTCAACACCGACCCGACATCGCCGACTCCGTGCTCACCGGTGATCGGGGCGCCGACCAGGGCCATGAAGTGCTCCCAGTCCCAGGACGGGCCCGGGTCCCAGTGCATACCGGACACGGTCCCCGAGGTCGGACCAACAACGTTGTCGTGGCCGATGATGTGCTGCCGGTCCAGCGGGATACCGAACCGCCCCGCCAGATACTTCACCAGGTCTGCGGTCGCCTCGTACTGCGCCTCGGTGTACCAGGTCGCGCCGTGCGCGGCGTACCCCTCGTGCTCGATGCCGACTGAGTGCATGTTCGTCGAGTAGTTGCCCGCGTGGAAGGCGAGGTCCCTCGTGGGCACCATCTGAGTCACCGCGCCGTCCGAGGACCGCATCACGTAGTGCGCGGCTCCGCCGCCGGGGATCTGGAAGGTGGCGATGGTCGAAGCGTAGGAGGACTCAGTGTCATGGATGACGATCGAGTCGATCCTTATACCATTGGTCGGCCGGTTGGAGACCTGCCCATTGGACGCTGCCGCCGGCACGAATGTGCAGTTGTCGTGGGGCACTCGGTATCCGCCGCCGCAGCCGACTTCAAGTGCAGCCGGGACAACTGCTCCGTGGCCGGGCTGACCTGGGGGTCAGCCGCCAGTGCTACGCGCTGCCCATCCGCCGTGGTGCGCCCGGCGCCCTTCTTCAGAGTGGCGAAGACGCGGTCGGCGAACGCCTGCGCGCCCAGCCGCTGGGTCGACTGACTGTAACGCGCCACGGCCGCATACCAACGACCCGGATCGGCCGACGGCTCCTCGCCGCCCGTCTTCTGGTACGACGCCAGCAGCGCCGCCCCACCGCGGATGTTCGCTGCTGCGTCAGCGCGCAGCTTCTGTTCCGGAAGCCCGGTCAGTCGGGCCGCCGCCTGCAGCGTGTGCAACGCCGGCTCCACAGCTATTTTCGCCAGGTCCGCCCGTCCTGCCGCACCTGCGTTTCCGGCGGCCAGCATGGATGCCGTCACGTCCGTCAGATGCATCGGACCGTACCCGCCACCAGCGCTGTGCCCGCCGGCATGCGCGTCCCATGCCGACTCCTGATAGGCCACCGCCAGCAAAACCCGCTCCGGCACATCGAATTCCGCCGCAGCAGCCGCAAAATCCTTTTGTCGCACCGCCCCGCCGGGTGTCTTCCCCACCGTCGCCTGTGCCGCCGCCGGAACGGCGATGGTCCCGGCTACCGCCAGCATCGCCACCGCCATCAAAAGCGGCCGACGTCGTGAGACATCCCGTCGGCGCAGCCCTGTCTCTGTCGTAATCAAGGATCCCCGAATCTCCACTGAAGGGACACCACGGCCCTTCAATGGCGCTGATTGACACGTAGCAAGCCGTTCTGAACGCGTGCACATTCATCACGCAAGATACATTTGCCGCTTTTACGCCAAAGCCCAGCCGGTATCCGCCCGCACTCGGCCCGGACTGAGATCTGCGCGAATCTAGCAGACAGTGCTGATCATGATCATCCGAGAGCCCAATTCAACCTGGCTCGTTACATGTGGAATTGGGTTGAAACGTCATTAACGGCCCCCAATCCGGCCGTTTTGGTTGGGGGCGGCTGAGGAATGGAAACGCAAAAGTGCTCGCCGATTCCCTCGGAGGCGCCCGGCTGTCGAAGTCCCAGGTCAGCGCGATGGCCAAGCGTCTCGACGAGCAAGTGGGTTTGCGCAGCAGTCGGGGCGCGTGCCGAGCTGGAAAGTGCCGCCGACGCCCAAACGAGGCGTCCCGCCGCATCCGCGATTACCTGCAGGTTCATCCTGTGCCGTCGGTGCTCTCCGGAGTAGTACGGCTTCTGATCGTGCACGCGGTCGATCGGGATCAGCGTGCCGTCGATGATGACGGAGGCCAGCAGCCGGATCCTGGTCATCGCCTGGTGCAGGTCGTTGGCGGTCGCGGCGAGCAAGATGATCGCCTCGCGGACATAGCGCCCAGGCGGTGGCAACCCCGACCTGGAATCCAGCGGCCATGCGAGTGACGGTATTGCCGTTGCGCAGGTGGGCCAGGGCGAGCAGGGCCTGCCGGCCGGGGTCGAGTCGGTGCAAGCGGGATTGAGGCGGGGCAAGACAGCCACGAGGCTCCCGGTAGGGCAGCTTTCGTGGTCGATTGCTTGTTTTACCGGGAGCCTCGCCTGACCTGGCTACCGACCTTCACCACGCCACTGACCTGCACCAACAAATTGGAAATGGCTCAGTGGTCCATGTGATCGAACGGGCTGGGGTTGCGTGGATTCTTGAGCGGCGTGAGCATGGAGTTTTCGGTGAGCGGACGGACGGGCTCGTGGCCGGCGGCGTGTCTGTCAGTACTGAGGATGGGATCGCCTATGTAGAGCGCGGGGGTCACCATGACGCTGCGCTCGAAGCCGCGTACTGGGCCGAATTTCCGACGGGGCATTGTCGTGTTTGTGGTCTGGTGGTTCTGAGCTGTACTGAAGCGCGTGGTTGCCGTGGCTTGCATGGGTAGGTTGCAGATCCTCGCCCCGGCGGTAACCGCGCTGCACTTCCTCGTGCGGCACGGCGCGCGCAGCTTCAATTACTGCCAGAGATGAGTTTTAGTGCTCATCCCCGATGGTGTGACCCTGTACTTCGGTCCTTCGGGGGGGGCTTCTGATCGAGGACGCGTGGGGATGATGAGGCTGGATCTCAGTCGCGGCGAGCGCAATGTAGACCATGATCGCCGGTTAGCCAAACCGGCGATTGTGACGACCATTGAAGGTGTTCGCATTCGGCTGAGCTCGGCGAAGGAGCCGTACCGGACGAAGCGAACAGAGCCGCAGGCCCTGGGAGAAGCGCACAGTCCTCTCGCCTGCTGCCCTGATGACCGCGGCGCCCTCGCTGAAACACAGCGGTGCCCATGCATGCGTGGGAGGGTTCCACGTCCTTAAGGAGAGTGAGCAGTCCTGTCCGATCCGATCAAGAAGCTTCCCCCGAATACGAAGGGGCAGGTCCGATATCGGTTCGTGGTCGACGTAGGAACCGATCCTGCCACCAGGAAGCGCAAGCAGTTGACCCGTACCTTCGGCACGCTGAGGGAGGCGAAGGCCGAGTATGCGCGCATCACGAACCGCCGCTACGAGGGGTCGTTCGTCGAGCCCAACAAGATCACGGTGAACGAATGGCTCGACCAGTGGCTCGCCAAGAAGTCGGAAGACCTGGAAGAGAGCACTGTTTACAGCTACACAATGACCCTGGGTCGTGTCCGGGGGGAGGTTGGGCACATCCGGCTACAGGACCTGACCGAGGACCACGTCGAGGCGTGGATGAGGTGGGCGCTTCGGGAGGGGCGTGTTCGTGGTGGGAAGTCCGGCGCGGGTCTGGGGGTGACCTCGGTTGAGATGTCCCTGGCGCGGCTGAAGGAGGCACTGAACCGGGCAGTGGCCAGGCGCCTGGTTGCCATGGATGTGGCCCAGGAGGTCACGGTCCCTCGGAAAGTACGCAAGGCGGAACGCAGGGCCAAGGCGGTGGTTCGGCCCTGGAACGTCGAGGAGGTTCATGCCTTCGTGCGCGCGGTAAAGGACGACCGCCTCTACGGCCCTGT
This sequence comes from Streptomyces sp. SAS_272, assembly GCF_052543235.1. Taxonomy (NCBI): domain Bacteria; kingdom Bacillati; phylum Actinomycetota; class Actinomycetes; order Kitasatosporales; family Streptomycetaceae; genus Streptomyces; species Streptomyces sp. SAS_272. Next base: position 94,127 of record NZ_JBMNDR010000014.1, read on the forward strand.
CCTTCTGTCCCTGATGGGCCTGCGGCCGGCGGAGATCTGCGGCATGCGCTGGGCCGATATCGATCTGGGCAAGGCGACTCTGGCTGTTGCCAACACGCGAACGTTGATGGGGAACAAGACCGTGGTGGAGAAGGACACGAAGTCTCTCGCCGGGGAGCGGCAGCTTCCTTTGCCCGATCTGGTCAGGGAGGTGCTGACGTGTTTCAGGGCCACATCCAGGTGGCCGAGAAGCTGGCGGCGGGGGAGAGGTATGAGGACAGCGGGTACGTGCTCGTGGACGGACTCGGCAGGGCGCTCAACGGGCGGCAGCTGCGTGAGCGGGCGTACAAGATCATGGACGAGCACGGGCTGCGGCGGGTCCGCTTGTACGACGCTCGCGCGAGTTGCTTTACGTACCTGGCCAACAACGGGGTGCCGGACCACCTCCTTGCCCGGTGGGCTGGGCACACCAACGTCCGGACCACGAAGCACTGGTACGTGAAGCCGGACGTGGAGGATCTTCGTCCAGCCGCGGATACCTGGGGAGGTCTGGCGAGCGTCTCCACCCCCGATCCCGCAGAGAGTGTGAGATGTGGGAGCGTGAGCGGGTGAGTGAGAAGAACGTCGAAACCCTGCAATACCGCTTTGACGGGCCAGAACAGGCTCCGGTCCTGGTCATGGGATGCTCCCTCGGTGCTACATGGCACAGGTTGTAGAGACCGTCTTCGGGCGTCCACGTCAGTCCAGGGCGGGTGCGTAGTGCCAGGTCAGGGCATCGCAGTCCGGGAGAGTCGGCGTAGTTGGTGACAGCCTGTGACAGCGCCTGTGAGAGAGGCGTTCGACGGCAAGCCCCTGCAGACGCGGCCGGAGGGCGCTTCCGAGCGGGTGTGCTGCAGCTCCGGCGGTGGCACCGCACCGCCCGGGTTGTCCCCCAACGAGTACTTGACGCGAGGGCGTAGTGATGACACACGCGCCTGCGGTAGATGCGGCCGGGGCTCTTGGCGAGCAACAGGTCATAGCCTTCGCCTCTGCAAATTCGAACGCTTCTGGAGGTGTCTGAGGCGATGCCTGCCCCGCTTGATGTTCCGAATGACAGGCACGCTGGAGCAGAACTTCAAGAGCGTCCTGGGTCGTAACAAGGCCGGCGGGGTGGACTGGATCGCACCCACCGTCTTCACCACCAAGATCCGCCAAGCCGTCGTATCCGAGAGCCGCTATCACATCGAAGGCTGAGCGCTCCAGCGATCCCCCCGCCGACCGGTCTTGGTCCCAGCCTCGCGTATCTCGCACCTGCGCTCCCGTTGGAGACCAAACCGGCCGGTGGGCTTCCTCGGGTCGGCCACTTCAACGGGGGCCTGGAAGGTGTGAGAACGGTTGACTCGGTTGAGCCCTGCGGTCGTTGGGACGGAGTGGAAATGGAATGAGAATGGCTCGCGGAGCGACCTACGATCGTCTGTCATGGGTGTATACGTGAGCCGGGATCGGACGGATGCGGCGCCGAAGCGGGCGGCCGAGCCACAGGCCGAGTTCTTCGAGAGGGTCGCCGGCCCGTTCTGGGACCAGATTCGGGATGTGATCAACGAATGGTGGTCGCGATTCCCTGACCAGGCTCAGCCCGGCCTGCTCAGCCGACTGCGGGACCGAAACTCCGACACGAACGTCTACTCTGCGCTGTGGGAGCTGTACCTGCACCAGATGTTGCTCGGTTCCGGTTGCAGCGTGGAGGTTGAGCGGCAGACGGGAACAGGTGGCTACAAGCCCGACTTCCTGGTTACTCGCGACAACGAGCAGTTCGTCGTCGAGGCGATCTGGAAGGCTCAGAAGCGCGACGCAGGGTCTTACCCGCTCCCACCGCAGTTGAGCGATGCCATCGATCGCTTGCCGAGTCCGAACTTCTTCGTATCGTGCGAACTGCACAGCGCCGGTACGGCAACGCCGCCGCAGAGACGATTGAAGTCCGGGCTGACGCGATGGCTTGAAAGCTTGGACCCCGACCAGGTCATCGCAGACCACGAGCGCAAGGTGCCGCTTCCCAGTCACACTTGGCAAGAGGCTGGCTGGTGCCTCACGTTTCAAGCGATCCCCCGCAGCCCAGGCAAACGTGGCAATCCATCCAGCAGGACAATCGGCGTCTACCCCTCGGCATGGGCGGTCGAAGACGGATCGGAGCGAGTGCTCCACGCCGTCACACACAAGGGCGGGAAGTATGGTGACCTGGAGCTGCCATTCATCGTGGCGCTAGGCCATGCAGCCGACTTCCCCGAAGATGAGGACATCGAGAGAGCGCTGTACGGGAGTACGGTTGAGTTCGCCTACGACAGCGGTTCGACATTCAGCCGAAAGCCCGATGGTTACTGGACTGCCACCTACGACCATGCCCACAGCCGTGTCAGCGGCGTGCTCGTCGTGAACAACCCAGCACCTTGGACCTGGACGAAAAACACTCCCGTTCTCTGGCAAAGCCCGGACCCCGCCTCGCTTCCTGCCCCCATCTTCCCTACCTGGGCAACCGCGCAACTGGCTGGGATCCAGGTCAAGCGCCAGCCCGCGATTTGCTCCGTCCACACCGCTCTCGATCTGCCGGAACGCTGGCCGACCGGCGATGCCTTCCCCCGGAGTGCCCCGAGATGACGGCAGCGGCACCGTCGGTCTCGATAGCGGCACCCCGGTGAGATCACCTCATGTGCACGGCAGCGTTCGGTGGGGGCCTCTGCGTGGACTGGGGAGGCCGCTCGACCGGGTTCGGGGAGCATCCGTCGTACACGGGGCGGACGGCCTGATCGGTCGGCCGGCGCTGTGCCACACCCGAACATAATGGCCTGCCGCGGGCCGAAGGCTGGGAGGCGGATGTGGCTTGCGGGCGGGTTCTCGCCTGCCAGGCCCCGCTTTAGGCTGCAACCGCTCCGAAATCTGGCGATCTTTTGGAGGGTGCGCAGGATGAAACGAGCTCTCATGACCGCATCGGCGGCAGCAGCGTTGGTCGTGTCCGCGGGCAGCACCACTGCCTCCGCCCACAATGCCCCGCCGCGAACAACGCACGGTCCCTGCCAGTACACCCAGACCCCGGACGAGCCGGCGGCGCGGCCGGTTCCCCTGCCGCCCGACCCGCGGCACACCCTCAGTCATGGCGCGGTCGGTATGGCTGTCCGGACCAGCCAGGGCCCGCTCCCGCTGCGTCTGGACCGGGCGAAGGCGCCGTGCACGGTCCAGAGCTTCGTGTACCTGGCGCGGCACCGGTTCTTCGACCGTACGGTGTGCCATCGGCTGACGGCGTATCCGACGCTGAAGGTCCTGCAGTGTGGCGACCCGACCGGCACCGGCGAGGGTGGGCCGGGCTACGAGTACAAGGACGAGCTGCCGGTGGACCTGCCGCCGGCACCGAGCGATCCGACCGGCACCCGTCGCCTTTACGGGCGTGGTCTGCTGGCGATGGCCAACGCCGGGCCGAACACGAACGGTTCGCAGTTCTTCGTCGTCTACGGCGACTCCGCGCTGAGACCGAACTACACGGTGTTCGGCACGGTCGGTGCCGCGGGCCTGAAGACGCTCGACAAGGTCGCTGCTGGCGGAATCGAGCCAACTACGCAGGACCCGGAGCCTGTCGACGGCACGCCCGTGTTGAGGACCGAACTGCTCAGCGTCCGGCCGTCCTGCCGCCCCTGATGGACTGCGCTGCGGTCACCATGGGTCCAGCCACGTGTCTGGTCTCACGATGATGTGAAGGAGCCGTTGCCGATGTCCGCACAGGTGACGTCGCCGATGCTGTCGTAGAAGGTGACGGACGACGGTTTCAACGTCACGCACGTCCGCAAAACCGTCGACGTCACCGAACGCCTCTGGAGGTGTCTGAGGCGATGCCTGCCCCGCCGATGGGCGAGTCCGGGCTCGGCGTCGCGAGTGAACAGGCTGCAGCCTGCCAGCGAGTCGGTGTGGCTGGGTTCCACCCCAGGAAAGGGCTGTCGGCCGTGACGCTCATAGGTAGGGCGGGTCATGCGGCTGTCCGTCAATGCCGGTCACGAGTGGCAACCTGGTCAGAACGGTATCCACCGATCCCCACACCGCTCGCGGTCCTGTTGACCGGCGGCAACCGCAACGATGTCACCCAGTTGCTGCCCCTGCTCGATGCGATTCCGCCGGTCCGCGGCCGAGTGGGCCGTCCGCGCCGCAAGCCCGACGCGCTGTTCGCCGACCTGGGCTACGATCACGCCACCTACCATGACCAGGTCCGCGACCGAGGCATCGTGCCCTCGATCACCGCGGGTGTGGTGGGCACCGGGCGGCCTCCTGGGCCAACTGCCCCTCCATGCCGTCGGCTACCACACCGACAGCGCCAGCGATCCAAGGCGGCGCACTGTCATAGACCGGGTAGTTTCCTCCTACACCCCCACCGTGCGCGCACTCCGCTACACCCGACGGCACCCTCCCGGGCCAAGGAGCCGCACTCAAGCCCTGATCGTCGCGATGCCCACCACCCCCGGACTTCCCGATCACGGTTGGCTAGACCACGTCGGCGCCGAGGTCGCCAGGCTGGGCGACCGCCTACCCAACCACATACTCCTTCGCGAACCCGCCCGGCCGACAGCAATCTCACCGACGCTCAACGTCCTCTACCGACCAAGGCCAACGTCCTAGAGTCCCTGCCCACATGCCAAATCGCACACTTCGCCTGCCATGGCGCGAGCGACCGCGCCGACCCGTCGAAGAGCCTGCTGCTGTTGCACGACCATGCCAGTGATCCGCTCACCGTGGCCAGCTTGGCCCCTGTCCGTCTCGACAACGTCCAACTGGCGCGCCTCTCGGCCTGCCACACGGCAGCAATCCATACCCCGAGCTCATCGACGAAGCCATCCATCTGACCGCCGCCTTCCAGCTCGCCGGATTCCCCCACGTCGTCGGCACCCTGTGGGAGATCGACGACCAGATCGCCGACGCCTTCTACACCAACCTCACGACCGATGAGGGCACCCTCGACGTCAGCCGAGCCGCCTACGCGCTGCACCAGTCTGTACGCGGGGTACGCGACGGCCACGACCTCTCCGGCCAATACGACCGGACCCAGACCCCCTTCCTGTGGGCCGCCTACCTCCACGTTGGAGCCTGACTTGGAACTGGACTAGACAGGTCCCACTGTCCAAGTCAGATTAAGCTCCTGCCGGTGTAGACGATCCTGACCATTACGGTCGCCGTCATGTGGGGCGCCGGCTAGGGCTTGCTAACTCACGCTGGGCCTGCTGGCGTGCCGGATCGGCCAGCTCTCCGAGCAGATCCGGGAGCGTGGACACTCGTCTGATCCGGCTCGTCAAGTGTCATGCCCCGCAGTTGCTCGACGTGGTGGGGATCGGTCCGGACACGGCCGTCGCTTTGCTGATCACGGTGGGGGACCACAACGCCTGGACAGTGAGGCGTCCTTCGCCGTCCTGTCGAGCGTTCCTGGGGACGCTGGCAGTTCCGTCGCCTCAACCGTGGTGGCGACCGCAGGCCAATGCCGCGCTCCACCGCATCGTGTTCATCCGCCTGCGGGTCGACCCGCGCACTCCGGACTATTACGAGCGCCGGATCAAGGAGGGTAAGGCCCGTCGCGAAATCGTCCGTCGCTTCAAAGGCTACGCGGCCCGGGACGTCTTCCACCTGGTCGGACAGCTACAGCCAGGACCCCGCTCATAGGGGCTGTGTGAGACGCGAAGGCAAGAGGGGAACGGTCCACGGGACTGTGTCTCGCGGCTTCTGTATCTCGTCTCGGCGAAGGGTGGATCACCCGTCGCCGGCACCAGGAGTCCGGCGGAGTGGGTGCTCAGGTTGTGGACGGGGTCCGCTTCTGACCGTTGACCGTGCCCTTCTCAGCTGTCGGAGTCGGCCTGGCGGAGATGGAAGGGAAGGAAAGCCAGTTTGACCTCGCGGGACGGATCTCCATCTATGTGGAAGACGAAGTCATGGCGGGTGCCGAACTCGTTGATCGAGCCCCGCCGCTTGAAGTTGGGATGGTCCTCCAGCTTCCCCAGCGCCTTGGAGACGATGTCGGAGAACGCCTTCTCCCGGACGAACAGCAACACGGCCGCCTTGGTGTCCCGCCAGGTCAGATAGCCAAGCAGCTGGTCCAGCGTGCCGGTGATGGTCTTCGGGCCCTTCCAGAACTTGCACTCGCCGATGAACACGTGACCGTCCTCGACCCGAATGAGGATGTCGGTCTTGCCCTTGAAGTTGAACACCTCGCCCGCAGCCGTGCCCTCGAACTGGGAGTTCAACGCCAGGAGCAACAGGTCCCGGATCTCCTCCTCATCGAGCTTGCCGACCAGTGAGGGTGAGCGCTCCAGTTGATTGCGGGCGTTCTTCAGGACCCGCAGCGCCTCTTCGTAGTCCGCGTCGGCGAGCACCGGCTCGGGCTCGAAGGAGGAGTCCGTGGACGGCCCGGCGGACTCCGTCCTGATCTTCTTCCGAGCCAGCGGGACCTCGTAGGTCTTGGCATCCTGGCGCTTGCGGATCGGGAACCCGAGCGACGCTTCGAGGCTCCGGCTGGCGAGAAGAGCCTGCTTGCGGACGTGAACCCTCTGAGGGATCACCTGTTCGATCTGCGAGTTGTAGCCGTTGACATTAGCCCGGGCCCAGTCGAGACACTTCATGATCTCGCCGATCCTCTCGTCCAGAGCCCGGCGTACGAATTCGTGATCCGTACTCTGGCCGGTCCAGGCGAGCCTGACCTCCGTCTCGGTCACCGTCCCCAGTGGTCCCGGTTCCATGTGGGGGTTGGGCCGGAGGGCGAAGATGGTGCGATCCCCGGAGTAGGGAACCAGCAGCGTGACCGTGTTCTGGGCGACCCTGAAGGAGTCGTCGAACCTCTCGACGACTCCGTACCCCTGCTTTAACGGCTCGATCCCGACGCCCTCGCGGTCGAGCGTGGGAACCACGATGCGGAAGTCGTTCATCAACTCCTCGATGAGGTCGGCCTCGGGCGTCATCAGGAGCTTCTCGGGATCCCATCCGTCGACCACCTGAGTGATCTTCTGAATCTTCTTGTGCAGATGCTCGCGAAGAATCCCGCTGCTGAACAGCCTGCCGTTCCGGTGCATCCTCCAAGTCTGCGGCATGGCACTGACAGCGAGCCGCCCGTGCCGAGACTGCGACGGCGGCATCGCGCGGCTCCGGTCCGCGACGGTCGCGTCAATCGGGCTCCCGATGCCGTTGAAGCTTTCGGAGCCGACCTCACTCCGACGATGAGTCTGACGTCTCGGCCTGAAGGCCGTCGTCGTTGGAGTAGCTGCCGAAAGGGCTCGGAAGGTCGTAGCCCGACATGTAGGCCGGCCTCGCGTAGAGCGTCTCCCCGAACGCCCAGAAGTAGAGGTTGGGGTGGTCCGGGAAGATGACCACGCCGGCGCCGTTGATGGCTCCGAGGCCGTGCTGGTGGGCAAGTGGATAGAGCAGGTCCTTGAGGGCGAGGCCGGCCGGGATGCCGGCGACGGCCGCGGTGGACGCCGCGACGACGAGGTCGGCAAGCTGCAGGTGCGGAATGTGGTGACTGGGCGCCGTGACGATGGGCAGCACGACCTTGTCCGGCTTGACGTACTCGGTGCCACCGTTTGTCAGTTTGAGTGTCTCCGCGAGCCACTTGCCTTCCTGCGCCGGCCCGCCGCCCGGCTTGTCCGCGATCACGACGCTGAGCTCTCCGTGATCGCCCAGGTGCATGGTGATGCGTTCGTAGAGCCACTTGAGGATCTCCTGGCCGACCTGGACCAGTGTGCGTCAGGTGTAGGCCGCGGAGTGATCGATAATGACCACCATCGACCGTATCTCGTGATCAATGGCAGCCTGAAGCATGCGTTGGCGGAGCTGGGTGACGAGTTCGCCCCCGGCGGTCGCGAGGAAGCTCCCCTTGGCCGGCTTCCACTTGAGTTCCTCGTCGTCGGGGATGCCGAGATCGTTTCTGATCTCCTGGAGGGACTCGGCGAACGGCGAGATCGTCTTATCGGGGACGCTGACGGCGCCGAGGGCGACGAGGTCGCCCAGGCCCTTGCGGGGGCAGTTCCTCTGCCGACTGTCGTCGATGAAGATCAGACGCATGATCAGGATCCTTCGTGCCGTGCCGTGCCGTGCCGTGCCGTGCCGTGCCGTGGGCGGGGCGTGAGGCGCGATGGTTTGGGCGCCCCTTCAGACAACATGATCCTGTGCCCCTGGCCCCACCGTCGCGCGGTTTTCCTGTAGTGGACGGAGGCTGGCGGTGACCGCGTGGGCCTCAGCGGAGGCGAGTGACTGTTTGCTGGGCTTCGGGTGCCTCGCGGAAGCGGACGTTTTCGAGGGTGACGTACTGGATCTGGGCAGCAGCGAGGGCGAGGGCGGCGGTGAACTCGCGGTTGCGGCTTCGGAGCTTCGCGTTGCGGGCGGTCAGGGTGTCCAGGGCAGACGGTTCGTATATTTGCTCGTCGGATGGGGCCGTTCGGCGGGCGGTGGTCTCCTGGACGAGGTCGGGATAACGGCGGCGGAAGGTCGTGTTGCTGAGGCCCAGATTGCGGGCGAATGCGAGGACGCTCGGCCGGCGGTTGGAGTCGTGACAGGCGGCCAGCATCTTTTCCATGCGCTTGCGGACGAGGGCGTCGGGAAGATCGTGGTGTGTGTCGTTCATGAGCTGATCACCAGAATTCCGTTACTGACCAGGAAATCAGTGATCTCTGCCCGGCGCCCGTTGAGCCGGTGAAGCAGCAGCGGGCGGACCTTGGGTCAAGGCCCCCTTTTCGGTTGTGGGCATCGTCATCGCCGCCGCTCTACTTCGTTGGAGCCCTCGCCCCGCCGAGCGATTCGTGTGGACGGCAGTGTCGCTGACCGCCGATCGGGTTGGCGTCAGCTAGCGCCTTCATCCACGGCGTAGGTCTGCGATCCCGCGCGCAGGTTGGCCTGCGCCCTGCGGTAGGCGCGGCGGCTGGGCACTTCCGCCTGGGTGTTCTGCGCGTCACGGCGGGCGGTCAGCGCGGCGAGCGCCTCACGCGCCTCCCCGAGGGGCCAGTCCGGCAGGTCGATCTCGCGGTGCTGCCGTGCGGCCGTCTGCATCTCCAGGTAGGCGTTGGCGGAGCCGGCCGCCTGCCCCGCCCGCTGCGGTGCGTTGACCGTGGTGAGTACCGCGCCCAGGCCCGCCGAGACCAGGGCGAGGATGCCGGCGGCTGTGCCGCCCGTGGAGTCCACCAGTGCGGTCGTCCCTGCGACCGCCGCGAGCAGAGTCGCCGGAACGCCCAACAGCCAGTGCAGCGCCCTCCAGCGCTTGGCCTCCTCGAACTGCGTCTGAGCGCTGTACATCGCGCTCTCCTCCAGGCGCCGGAACTCCGCTTCGAGCGCGCGGCGCCGGGCGTCGCCACCGGCGGTCATGCCCGTACCGGAGGCGGGAACTGGTCGTGCGTCAGCGGTGTCCACTCGTCCACGGTATCCGCCGGGCCCCGTCCTCCGGAGCCCGTACGACAGGGCCTATTCGGGGAGTTCGGCGTCGTACGCGGCGAGCGCCACGTGCGCGGGATGGTGCCGGTGCAGACCGTCGATCATCCCGTGCCAACGGGTGCTCCCGATCAGCTCGTTGGCATGCAGCGAAGCCCGGAGCTCCGCGAGCGGGACCCGGTCGAGGAAGGGCAGGGCGAGTGGCGGCGCATCCAGACCGATGTCGAACTGCCCGTCCGGGACGGGCACGGTGAGGAAGCCGTTCCAGCCGGAGCCGGCCCGGTCCAGCATCATCCAGTACCGGGAGGGGGCGCGCGCCCCGGCGGTTCCCCGGACTGGACTCACCCGCACCGGGTAACAAAGCGGCCCGTCCTGCGCCACGGTTCTGGCGGGTGCCCTTCCGTCGTCCTCGATCGCCAGCTCGACGTCCACCATGCCGTCCCGCGTTACCGCCACCTCGGCAGTGAGTGGTTGTTCGCGCAGGGTTACCACCCGCTCGTTCTCGTCCTCCGGCTCCCCCGAGGAGGCAAGCAGGACGAACTCGGAGTCGAGACGCGCTGTCAGGGACAGATTCACGAATACGGTCGAGGGACCGGGGCCGGGGCCGCTCAGCCGGGTGCTGGCCAGCCGGGCACCGTGACGGAGCGCCGGATCGGCACCGAGCCGTTCGGCCAGCGCGGCGAGCGCCGACCTGGTGGGGGTCGGCAGACGCGCCGGGTCCGCCGTGAACAGCCCGGTGAGCAGGTCGGCTGCCTCGCGCCCGAACCAGAGGCCGCCCCGGTCGCTGCGCAGTCCGGCTTCGAGCACCGACAGCGGACCGGCGAGCGAGGTGGCAGCCGGCGTGAACCAGTGACGCAGCTCCCGCGCCTCAGGCGCCCCCGCGACGCCGTTAGCGGACGAGGACGGCGTACCGATGGGACCGAGCAGCGCGGCGACGGAGTGCGCGGCGGCCTCGACCCGGCTCCAGGGCAGACAGTGGAAGAGGGCTGCGGGGGCGGCGGTCTCCCGGTCGAGGCGGTGCAGCAGGAGGTAGCGCAGCTCCAGGCTCTCCGCCTGCAACCGTGCCACGGTCAGGGGATCGGCCGGGACGGCAGTCCAGGACTCCTCAAGTCCCGCGACCAGATCAGCGCCGTCCTCCGTGACTGGCAGCGGCCTGCCGAAGTCGTCCAGTTCGACCACCAGGGAGCCGTCCGGAGCCCGAAGGGCAAGCGCCCGGGCGGGTGCTTCGTTCCATCTGACGGTCACGCTCGTCCGTGTCCAGGCGGCGGTACGGAACCGGCTCATCTCCCGGGCGTCGGCCCGCTCGTTACCGTCGTTGATCCGTCCCAGGGACGCGGGGGTACCCGGCGCGCCCGGTACCAGGCGGGCGATCCAGCTGCTCAGCGGACGGTGCACGGCCATCACGTCCTCCTCCTGGGGCGTGCCCATCATGCTCCGGGCCCGGTGATCCGAGCGAGCAGCTCGACGACGACGGGGCCGTAGGCGCGGACCGTCTCGGCGGGGAGGGCGTTCGGCCCGCCCGGCAGACAGGTGTCGGCCTGCGCCCGCAGACGCTGCCAGGTTGCCTCCCCGCGCTCGTCCAGCCGTGCCGTAAGGTCCGCAGGGAGGGCTTCGGCCCAAGCCCGCGCCGCGCTGTCGTCCAGGCCGTGTTCTCCCTCCGCCCCGCCGTCGGGGCGGAGCCTGTCTTGCCACCGGGCCGTGCGGGCATCGCTGGGCTGCTGCCAGCGCAGCAGGAACTTCAGCGCGCGCAGCAGCAGTTCCGCGCAGGTCTCGGGGTTCTCCGGCGCACCGGCGAGGACGAGTCGGCGGGGTCCCCCGCCTCGATGGGGGAGGTCGCCGAGCGCCCGCCCGAGGGGGTCCACGACGACCCGGTGCAGCGGGTCGTACAGCAGGGTGTTGACGGTGAGGTCGCGCTGCCGGCCGTCCTGGTCCAGGTCCGTACCGGTGGCAGGGTAGGGCAGCCCGCGCACGCCGAGGCCCCGGTAGTCCAGGACGTGGCCGTCGCGTTGCGGAGTGAGGACGGAGCAGACCAGGCTGTCGGGACTGAACCGCCGGGGGCACTCGGCGCTGGAGCCGTCCCCTTCGAGGACGTCTTCGACGAGGTCGCAGAAGGCACCGGCCGGGGCGGTTCCCGTGGCGTCCAGGTCGCCGACCTCGTCGGGGAGGAAACCCGACAGCAGGTCGCGTGGAGCGCCCCCGGCCAGCCAGAAGCCGTGCTCGGACTCGGCGAACCGATCGATGAGGGGCGCGAGAAACCGGGGGCCGCGCACCCCGTGGATCAGCTCGTCGAAGGCTCCGGTCAGGCCGGGAGCGAGGTCGTCGGCGCGGTGGATCCGGTCCCGCTTCAGTTGTGCGTACGGGGGGAGGCCGACGCGCTCCAGCGCCGGGTGCCGGGCGGGGTCGGTGCTGCGCGACGGTGGCCCGCTGTGCTCGTCGCCTTCGAGTAGCAGCCGGTCGTCGGCGGAGGTCGGCACGGCGAGGGCCGCGCAGCCGAAGCCGATGACCAGCCTGCCGTCGAGCACGTCCCCGATCATGACCGGACCGGCGGCGGCCCGCACGTCAGCACTGAGCGGTGCCGAGGCCCCCGAGTCGGCGCCGTATGCCGACCACGCGTGGCCATCCCGACTCGGCGGGACCTCCGGTTCGGTGCCGACCCGGGAGTCGGCAGCTCCGGGGCCGGTCATCCGGCGGCCAGTCCGGTCCATCGCGCCTCCCCGTTCTCCATACGCATGATCAGAGGCACGGGCACGGACTTCCACACGGAGTAGACCGACCCGCCGTAGTCGCCGTCCCGGTCCGGCTTCAGGCCCAGTACGGCGATGTCGTGCAGCTGCTCCGGAGTGCAGGTGATGTCCTGCTGCGGCTCGTCCACGCACATGGTGAGGCCCGGATACATGAACCCTTGGGGCCCGTTCACGAGGGGATGGGCGCGGATCGCCTGGAGGATCTCGGACGGCGCCTCCGTCCGCCGGACCCACTGCAGTACCCCCTCTCTGCAGCCGGTGCAGAGCCGTACCAGTGCCTCGGTGTCGTCGTCGGCGGCGGCTCGCTCGATACGGCGGGCTAGTAGGACCATCGTCTCGGGCAGCGCCTTCCCGTGGTCGTCGACCGTAGTCACCGCCGCGGTGGGGGGTTGCGGCCGGGCGGTTGGTGCCCCTGCGGCGGCGCTCTCCGCGGGAGTGAAGACGAAGGCGGACACGCCGTCCGCCAATACCTGTTCCCTGCCACCGGAGGTGAGGCTCAGGGCGCCGACGGGCAGGCTCATGCCGTCGGCGACGTGAGCGTCGCCGCGTAGACGCGCGACCCGTCCGTCCGCCCCGAGGGCCAGTCCGAGCAGGCCGGATCCGAGATAGGTCCACTTCCCGTCGCGCACGTAGTAGGTGACGGACCGGCCAGGGTACCGGGCCTGGCAGTTCTCGATTCCTGTATAGGTGACGGTCAGTCCCGCCCCCGCCCATGCGGCCGAGAGGATCAAGCGCTGGTCCCCGATCAGCGCCTGGCGGAACGCGGTGTCTCCGGGCAGCAGACGCGTCGGCCGGCCGGCCGCACCGGAGTGCTGAAAGAGTGTGGAGACCGTCCAACAAGCCCCGCCGCTGTCCGCGCTGCCCCAGGCGACGCCCTTGCCGTCAGGTGCCCGCCATGCCTGCGTGAGGGTGGACGGCTGCTTCGCCAGCAGGAGCGGACGGACTCGTCCCTGCCGGTCGACGGCGTCGAGTGTGCCCTGGCCACGGAAGACGCCCGGGCCTTCGGGCAGCGGGGTGAAAAGGGTGACGTCCTCGGACCCTCCAGTGACGAGACTGGCGTAGGGGCCCTTGCTCCGGTTCAGTGCAATCCGCCGCGGATCGCCCGTGGCCGGGAACACCAGCAGCGCGCTGCCGTCGCTCGCGAGACCGACGGCGTCCTCGCCGAGGAAGCCGGCCCCGCTACAGGGGCAGGCATGGGAGACCTTCTTGCCGGTGGTGACGTCGAGGACGTGCAGCCGTCCGGTGGTGTCCTCCTTCTGCGGGTCCGTCCAGACCAGTCGGCGGCCGTCCGGGGACCAGCTGAGCCGGTCCGGCACCTGCCCTTCGGTACGGTCCGCCTGCCAGGTACGGCCGGCGGCGTCGGCCACCATTACCGCCTGTTGCTTCGGCCGGACGAAGGCGAGGACGGGCCTCTGTCGGTTCGCCGCCGAGGAGGAGGGGCTGGCGCCCCGGGCACCCGGGGCCTTGTCGTCGTCGGGATCCGCCGAGCACGCGGCGGTGGCGATCACGGCGGACGACAGGATGAGAGCAGCCAGGGCGCGGAAGGGCATGGATATGGGAGTCATGCGTCGGTCACTTCTCCTCGGCGCACAGATCGATGTACGCATGGCGGTCGCCTACATGTTTGGCCCATTCCTCGCGGGTGAGCCCTTTGCCGCCGGTCCACCGGCAGATGCTCCGCTGCCAGTCGATGCCGCCCACCTTCCAGAGGTTCAGCGGCTCGGCGGCGTTGTCCGTGCGAAACGAACGGGTGACGGCGACCAGCATGCGGTCGTCCGGGGACCAGTACAGGTGGATGATGTCCCCGGCACCGCTGCGGTGCAGGGCGGGCATCGACAGCAGTCCTGTCGCGGTGTCGTGGACGAGGACCTGGTCGGCGAAGGCGACGGCCGTCCGGCTCCCGTCGGGTGACAGGGCCACCGTCCTCGCCTCGGTGGCGGCGTCGGGCACGCGCAGTGGGGGCCCGGTGTCCCGCATCTTCGCGTCCAGGTAGCGGATGGTATTGCCGTTGGCGAGGAGGGCGAGGCGGGAACCGTCCTGGCTCCAGTCCAGCCCGTACGCACCGGGCGTCTTCACCGCTCGGGTGGTGGCGTCCTGCGGAGTGGTCAGGTCGATGGCGACGAGCCGCGCATCGTCCTCGCCCGGCCGTTCCAGGGTGACGGCACGGGTCCCGTGCACCCGGAGGTCGATGCCCTCGGCGAGAGGAACGGTGTCGAGTTCTTTCCAGGTCCGGGTGGACCAGACCGTCACTGGGCCGGTGACGTGCCGGGCGATCAGCAGGTGGGCCTCGGGCACGAACGCGACGTCGGTGACGATCCGCTCGGCGCTGGGACGGCCCGTCTCGTTCACGCCGGACGGCCGCAGGTCCCGAAGCCAGGTGCCGTTCCGCCGCCATACGGCGATCGTGCCCCGCCCGCTGAACTGTCCAGCGCTGGCCACGTACTCCGCGCTCATCGCGACGTCGTTGACGAAGAACGCGCGGGAGCGGTAGGTGGTCTCGTGCGACCAGTCCGTGTCGGCGGAGAGTGCCAGGTTCTCCCCGGTCTCCGGACGCACCGTGTACAGCTCGGTGGAGGCGTGGTCGAGTTCCGAGAAGGAGGAGAGGAGCAGGCGGCTGTCCGTACCGAAGGCGGCGTTGGTCGCCGGTGCAATGCTGCGGCCCAGCGGCCCGGGCCGGTCGTCGAGGACGTTGACGCGCCCGCCGCGCCCTGCGGAGACCACCGTGAAATCGGCCCCCACGGCCACGGCGGTAGCCGGACCCCCACGGAGCTCGTCAAGACCCCGGCTCGCGGCGGCGTCGTCCCCGGCGCCAACCGGTACGAGAGCGGTGCCGGTGTCGCCGGCGATCGCGACACTGCCGCTGTGCTCGACCATCGCGCGGGGGGCCGTGGGCAGATTGCCCACGGCGAAGGTGAGCTGTCGGCGCCGGGCTCGGTCCCAAGCCTGGACGCCTCCAGGGGTGGCGAGGACGATCAATTCGTCGTTGGCCCCGATCTGCGTCGGCGTGCCCTGGACGTCCTCCTCCTCGATCTCCACCTCCGCCTTGTGGCTGTCGAGGCCGACCGAGAGCACACGGTTGTTCGCCAACAGCAGGACCACCCGCTCCTCGGCGGGCTCCCGGTCGGGGCGCGGATTGGGGCTGAGAGCCACCGAGGCGTCGACCACTACGCGCACACCACCGGGCAGCCCCGGGACGCCCATCGAGCTGAGTCGCCGACAGTCGGTCTGCTGACGGGTGGTGGTGTCGTACTGGGCCAGCGTGCCGTCGTTTCGTACTTCCTCGAGCCGGACTCCCTGGACTGTGAAAGCGATAGCCACGGTCCGGCTGTCCGCTCGCGCACAGGTAGGCACCGGCAAGGTGCCTCGCAGGGCAGGTCTCTCGTCCAGCACCTCGTACAGGGAGACGACCGAGGCGCTGCGGGCGGCGAGCAGCCCGCTCGTGTCGTTGAGTACCAGGCCACCCACATCCCCGGGCGCCTTCCCCAGGAGCTTCCCCGTGCGCAGGTCCCAGGACTTGACGCCCGAGTCGTTGCCCGTGGTGTAGACGCGGTCGCGTTTGTCGTCCACGGCGACGCTGTCGACCCTGGCGGGGCTGGCCTGCCACGAGAGCCGTACGCCGGAGTTGGTGTCCAGTACGTCGCGCATCGCCTGGACGGCCCGCGGGGTGTCCGGCTGGATACGGCTTCCGGCGAGGCCGAGCAGGCCCGCGAGACGGGGGTCGGTCTGCCGGAGTGTCAGGGCCTCCGCGGCGAGATCCGCCGCGAGCGCCTTGTCCGCCTCCTCGTCGCCCACTTTGGCGAAGAAGAGCGCCACTCCTGTGACCATCGCGAGGACGACCAGGAGCGCGGGCCCGGTCACCTTGGCCCAGCGGGCCAGGGCCGGTCCGTCCCAGGTCCGGGCCAGGCGGGCGGCCTCGGTGACGGTGGAGGCGACCAGGAGGTTCGCGGACCTGTCGCCGTGCCACGCCTGACGGGCCTCGTCCTCGTCGGCCTTCGGGACGATCACGTTCTGTCCGTTGTCTGCCGCCTTCAGCTTGCTCGCGTAGCCACCCACGGTGACCAGCCGACCCGCGCGCGTCCCGTCGAGCCCGCCGACCAGCGCCGTACGGGAGTTGAGACGGCGTAACGCGGGCAGGGAGAACCAGGCCAGGGGGCGTCTGGAGGAAGGTGGGCCGGACCGGATGCCGGTCCGGTGCCCCGCCTCGCCGATGAGCACTCCGAAGGCACAACCCAGCGACCGGTCGGCCACCATCCCCACGACTCCGTCCGCGCCGGTCAGGGACCACAGCACGGTCCCGGTGACGTCGTGCCCGGCTGCTGTCCAGGCGTCCCGGAGGGACTGCTGGAACCGCGCGTCGGCACGGAAGCCGGACATCGTGCGGGGGTCGGGTGTCAGCGCGGGCGGCCCGTCGGGCAGGACGGCGACCGTGAGTGTCCCGCGTGCTCCGCCCCGCCCGGCGTCGAACAGCACGCCTGCCTCGGCCGCCTTCTGCGGCTCGGGCAGCGCCCCGTCCAGAGTCAGCAGCCACAGCAGGACCGGCAGGGCGAGGTCCCGCTCGTCCTCGCCGAGTCCCGCCGTCAGCCGGTTGATCCGTGCCCCGTGTCCGGGCGCTGCCCGGTCCAGCAGGCCCGCCGTCTCCAGCCCGTCGAGGGGCAGATGGGCCTGGCAGTGCCGCAGCCATAGCAGCCCAGTCTGTAACTGACCCGGCGCGTCCTCCGCGTCGCCCACCAGCGCGAGTGCCATGGCGGCGGAGGCCCGCAGGGCCTGGGCAGCGGCCGGTTCGTCCGCGCGGTACGGGCCGTGCCCCGCAAGAGCCCGGACGCTGGTCGCCGCGGCGGCCCTGGGGGCCAGCAGCCGATGAACGTCCGTATCCCCGTCGCGGAGGGTGCGCAGGACCTCGGTGTCCTCGTCGGCGACGCGTTCACGCAGGTAGGCGAGGGCGGGCTGTTCCGGTGACAGCAAGTCGCGCCGGGCGGCTCGCCGGTCGGCGACCGACAGCTCCGACGTCAGCAACGCGCCGACGTCCAACGCTGCTGACGGCTTGTCGGCCACCATGCCTCCCCATGCCCCCGCCGGCGGCAGCGTGCCGTCCACCGGTCCACCGGCACATGATGGCAGCCGAGGTGTCAGGAGAAGAGGGATTTGGGGAGATCCGGATGGGGCCCTGAACCCGGATGTTCAGACTGGTTGACCGCTACGTGCTGGGGCGGCTCCGTGAGCCCTTTCCAACCTCACGTGCCAGCCAGGCAGTTGGGCTGACAGCGAGATGAAGCCCCTGGTAGACGGGTTTTCGACCAAGAGAACCATCTCCACCAGAGGCTTCGCATGCTTGTCTACCCGTCCGGCGTCGCCGTGTCCAGTTCTGCCCTGCGCTTCCTCGCTGCCCCGCCTGAGGGAACACCGCCGCGCTGCGTGACGGTGAGGGAGGCGTCCCGGACCACGGGCGCGTGCCGGTCGTATCTGGCTGGTGCGGCGGGTGACTTGGGTGTCTTTCAATGCCGGTCACGAGCAGACGAAGGGTGAAGCCCTTCTCTCGGCTTGCGGCAGCAGTTGGTCTCCGGTCCAGACGAAGTCTTCCGAGAGTGATCGGACGCTGCCTTTGTGCCGGTGCTGGTGGGAAGGTTTCGCAACGCCGTCCCGGGCGGGGGTCTGACTCATGAGATTTATGACCGAAGTGTCCAGTCACAGGCTTGTCGACTGTCGTTGCGGGATGGTGTCTGCTGTCACCGAGCCACAGGACGTGTCCCAATAGGGGCCTTGCCGATTTTCAGGCGCCATCACGGTTCAGACCGCCCGACCAGGCTGGTGCCAGCCACCCAGCACGTCACCACGCGGGAGGCGAACTACCATGACGACCAGACAACACCGCACCTCCTCGAGCACGGATCCGCCCGTTCGGCGCGAGATCGTTCTGGGCGTGGACACGCACGGCGAGGTGCATGTCGCCGCCGTGCTCTCCCCGCTCGGGAAGATCCTGGGAACAGAGTCCTTCCCTGCGACGGCGGCCGGCTACCGACACCTGCTCGTGTGGGCCCGCAAGCGGGGTACGGTGCGGGAGGGCACCGGCACCTTCGGCGCGGGTCTGTCCCGCTACCTGCTGGCGCAGCAGGTCGAGGTGTACGAGGTGAACCGGCCTGACCGCTCGGCCCGCAGGCTGCTGGGGAAGTCGGACCCGCTCGATGCACAGGCTGCTGCGCGGGCCGTGCTCAGCGGTCGCGCCCGGGCCCGGGCCAAGTCCGGTGACGGCCCGGTGCACAGCGCCCGGATGTTCAAACTCGCCAAGGACTCCGCGGTCAAGGCCCGCACGCAGGCGATCAACCAGCTCAAAGCCGTCCTGGTCATCGCCGATCCCGCGCTGCGGGAACGACTGTCGAGCCTGGGCAACCGCGAGCTGTTCCGCACCTGCGCACGTCTCGGACCAGACGACGGCGAGGACGACGAGAATGCGGTGGCCCAGGCCACCCACATGACCCTGAGAATGCTCGCGGAGCGTATCGAACAGCTCACCGGGCAGATCAATGAGCTGAACCGACGCCTGACCCAGCTCGTCGAAGACCACGCCCCACAGCTACTCGCACCGGTGGGCATCGGCCCGGACAGCGCCGTCACGCTGCTGATCACCATGGGAGGCAACCCCGAGCGGCTGAACACCGAGGCATCCTTTGCTGCGCTTTGCGGAGTCAGCCCCGTCGAGTACTCCTCCGGGCGGCGAATCACGCGCCGGCTCAACTACGGCGGCGACCGTCAGGCCAACGCCGCCCTGCACCGCATCGTGTTCACCCGCCTGCGTCACGACCCGCGCACCCAGGCGTACTACGAACGCCGCACCCAGGAGGGCAAGACCCGACGTGAGATCGTCCGATGCCTCAAGCGGTATGCCGCCCGCGAGGTCTTTAACCTGGTCAGACCGGTTTCCCGCGCCCCCGCGTTATAGGGGCGTCGGTGACGCGGCTGGTCACAATGTTGCTCCTACGGGCTGTGTCATGGGGTGCGCTCTCCACCGGGTAGGGGACGTACGGACGCCGGTCCGTTCGACGGCGAGCGGTCCGCCGGCCGGGGGCCGGGCGCGCTGGGCACTGCCGTGGCGCCCGCAGATCCGGCAGCCGAGGCCGATCGGAGCCGCGACACGGGCCGTAGCCTCCAAGACGATGTCACCAGCTGTCTTCCTTGGCCGATTCCAGGGCTTCGAACACGGTGAGCGCGTCACGGAGGGCGGCGACGTCGTGGGTGCGAATGTAGTCCGCCCCGCTGCGCGCGGCGTACAGTTCCGCCGCCAGAGTGGCCGGACCGATCCCGGAAACGCTGCTCCCGGTGAGCGTCCGCAGGAACGACTTCCGGGACGGCGAGATCAGCACGGGGAGGTCGAAGCGGGCTTTGAGCTGCAGAAGTCTCCCGACTCCCCGACGAGGCTGACCAGTTCGGCCGCGTACCGGATGCCCTGCGTATGCCTCGTCCAGGGGCCGAGCGGATCACCGGGCGGGTCTCCGCGCAGGGCGAGAACATTGCGTACGCCCTGGTCGGCGTAGTGGCCGAGGATGTTGCGCAGTTCGGCGACGCTGTGGTCGACCGCGGTGAGGTGGGCGACCGGGGTGAGTGTGGTCTCCTGGGCGATCCGCCCGGTGACGTTGACCGTCCGGCCGCGTGTCGAACCGCCGGCGCCGTACGTCACGGAGACGAAGGTGGGGGACAGGGCCTCCAGTCGGCGGATCGCGGTCCAGAGCCCGGCTTCGGCCGCCGTACTGCGCGGCGGCATGAACTCGAACGAGTAGGAGCGGCCTCCCCGCGCGAGGAGGTCACGAATGGACAGTGCGCTGTCTGCCCTTGTGCTGGGCATACCGAGAGCCATGGGCGGGTGCTTTCTCCGATGCCGGGGCTGGGGCCGGGGGAGGGCGGCAGGGCATGCCCTCCCCCAGCCGGCCGGACTTGCGGTCAGGACGTGGGGAGTTCCGCGCGGACGGTGCGGGCGGCGGCGACCAGGTTCTCCAGGGAGGCGCGGGTCTCGGGCCAGCCGCGGGTCTTCAGTCCGCAGTCGGGATTGACCCACAGCCGCTCGGCGGGGATCGCCTTGAGGCCGGTGCGCAGCAGTTCGGCCGCTTCCTCGGTGCCCGGGATACGCGGCGAATGGATGTCGTAGACGCCGGGTCCGGCCTCGCGCGGATAGCCGTGGGCGGCGAGTTCACGGGCGACCTGCATGTGGGAGCGGGCGGCCTCCAGGCTGATGACGTCGGCGTCGAGGTCGTCGATGGCCTGGACGATGTCGCCGAACTCGGCGTAGCACATGTGGGTGTGGATCTGGGTGTCCGGTCGCACTCCGCTGGTGCTGAGCCGGAACGCCTCGGTCGCCCACGCCAGGTACCCGGAGTGGTCGGCGGCCCGCAGTGGCAGTGTCTCGCGCAGTGCGGGTTCGTCCACCTGGATGACCGAAGTACCGGCCGCCTCAAGGTCGTTGACCTCGTCGCGCAGGGCCAGGGCGACCTGGCGGGCGGTCTTGGCGAGGGGCTGGTCGTCGCGGACGAAGGACCAGGCGAGCATGGTGACCGGGCCGGTGAGCATGCCCTTGACCGGCTTCTGCGTGAGGGACTGGGCGTACGTCGCCCAGCGCACCGTCATCGGTTCGGGGCGGGAGATGTCGCCGGCCAGGATCGGCGGGCGGACGTAGCGGGTGCCGTAGGACTGGACCCAGCCGTGTTGGGTGGCGAGGTATCCGGTGAGCTGCTCGGCGAAGTACTGGACCATGTCGTTGCGTTCGGGCTCGCCGTGCACGAGGACGTCCAGGCCGGCCTTCTCCTGGAAGGTGATCACCTCCTGGATCTCCGCCTTGATGCGCTTCTCGTAACCGGCCGCGTCGATCCGTCCTGCCCGCAAGTCGGCTCGGGCGACGCGGAGTTCACCGGTCTGCGGGAACGAGCCGATGGTGGTGGTCGGAAGCAGCGGCAGCCCCAGATGGGCACGCTGGGCGGCGGCGCGTTCGGCGTACGGCTGGGAGCGGCGGGCGTCGGTGTCGGTGACGGCCTCGGCACGGGCGCGGACGGCTGGGTCGTTGGTG
Organism: Streptomyces sp. SAS_272; assembly: GCF_052543235.1. Taxonomy (NCBI): domain Bacteria; kingdom Bacillati; phylum Actinomycetota; class Actinomycetes; order Kitasatosporales; family Streptomycetaceae; genus Streptomyces; species Streptomyces sp. SAS_272. The sequence continues at coordinate 115,304 of NZ_JBMNDR010000014.1, forward strand.
ATGGGTGAACTGGCGCGGGAGGCCAGGTCTGCGCGGTTGACGGCCAGTTCGGCGCTGATGGTGTCTGTGCCCTGGGACAGGCCCTTGGCGAGGGTGGCGATCTCGGCGGTCTTCTGCCGGGCGAAGGCCAGCCAGCGCGGGATCTGCGGCTCGATGTCCCGCTCGGCCGTCGCGTCCAGCGGCACGTGCAGAAGGGAGCAGGAGGCGGACACGTCGACCCGGTCGGCGAGCCCCAGGAGGGTGCCGAGGGTGGACAGCGACTTCGACAGGTCGTTGATCCAGACGTTGCGCCCGCTGACGACGCCGGCGACCAGGCGCTTGCCTGGCAGCCCGCCCACGGCCGCCAGGGCGTCCAGGTTGGCTGCCGCTGCCTCGGTGAAGTCCAGGGCCAGCCCCTCCACCGGCGCCTTGGCCAGCACGGGCAGCGCGTCGCCGAGGCGGTCGAAGTAGGAGGCGACCAGGAGCTTGGGCCGGTCGGTGAGGGCGCCGAGGTCCCGGTAGGCGCGGGTGGCGGCGTTCAGTTCGGCCGGGGTGCGGTCCTGGACCAGGGCGGGCTCGTCCAGCTGCACCCACTCCGCACCGGCCGCGCGCAGGTCGGCGAGGACCTCGGCGTACACCGGGAGTAGCCGGTCGAGCAGGGTGAGCGGCTCGAAGTCCGCTGGCACACCCGGGGCGGGCTTGGCCAGGAGAAGGTAGGTGACGGGGCCGACCAGGACCGGCCGGGCGGTGAGACCAAGGGCCAGGGCCTCCTTCAGCTCCGCGACCTGCTTGGCGGAGTTCGCGGTGAAGACCGTGTCGGGGCCCAACTCGGGCACCAGGTAGTGGTAGTTGGTGTCGAACCACTTGGTCATTTCCAACGGGGCGATGTCCTGGGTGCCGCGCGCCATGGCGAAGAAACCGTCAAGTGCGTCGGCGTCCACGGCCTCCCGGTGGCGGGCGGGGATCGCGTCGACCATGACGGTGGTGTCCAAGACGTGGTCGTAGTACGAGAAGTCACCGGTGGGCACCTCGTGGATGCCTGCGTCGGCGAGCTGCTGCCAGTTGCCCCGGCGGAGCTCGGCGGCGGTCGCCCGGAGGGCGTCGGCGGTGACGCGGCCCTTCCAGTAGCCCTCGACGGCCTTCTTCAGTTCCCGGTTCGCGCCCTGGCGGGGGTAGCCGTACACGGTGGCGCGTGCTGCCGCGGCTGCGGACTTGGTGGTCACGGAGATCTCCTTCGCGAGATGAATCCCTGAGATCCCGGAGATGGGACGAGAGCGCGAAGGGGTGACGAACCGGACGGTAACGGCCCACGGCCGCCCGCCGATATGAAACGCCGACCCGCCCACGAGGTCACCGGGATGTCCGCGCGCGGAGTGGTCCGCACACGGGCAGTTGGCAGGTCTTCGGACTCGCGGGCACATCCTCCTGACCGGAGGACACCTACTGGCCGTCGCTTCCCGGACCCGGTACGTCGGATCCAGTGCGTATGACGGCGGTCGTTCCCGTTCACCGCTGCGGGGCAGTCCCGGATTCCCACCGGGTTCCCTCTTGCGACGCATCCCGCCTGGCGGACGGGGCGAACCAGCTGCACCTGCCAGCCTAAGGGGCGGTCCGGGCCGGCGGAGTGTCACGTCCATCATTCGGATGGTTGGTTTGTTGGTGGAACCTGAAACCAACACCGTGTTCCGCCGGAGGGCGATGTGTGGGAAGCGACCCCCCCGGCCCGGCCGCCACCGCGGGCGGAAGAATCCCCTGCGTGGAACAGGTACTGGAGGTCATCGCCCTTGTCGTCGCCGCCTTCGGCACCGCGGCCCTGTCCGCGGTCGCCGGGTTCGGCGGCGGAGTACCGCTGCTGACCGTGTTCGTCGCCGTCCTGGGCACCCGAGACGCTGTGGCGGTCCGCACCGTCGCCCAATTGGCCAGCAACGGCCGCCAGGTGTGGTTCAACCGCCCCGAGGTCGACCGGCGCCTGGTCGGCGTCTTCGCTGTCGGCGCCGTCCCGGCCGCAGTCGCCGACACGCTGCTGTTCGCCACCGCGCCTCTGCCCGCACTGACCCGCCTCGTCGGCGTGTTCCTGCTGGTCATCGTCGCCTGGCAGCGTTGGAGGCCGCTGGGAACCGGGCATGTCCAACGCGCACTTCGGCGCGTACATAGACGCGCTCGACCAGCTGATCGTCATCAACCGTGAGCACTTCGCCGCCTCGGTGAGCGATGGCCGGTCCGCCGTAACCGGGCTGCCGTGGACGTGCGGTGCACTGCTTGCCGCGGGCCTGCTCACGGTGCTCGGATTGCGGGCACGCCTCGCGGAGTTCCGCTGAGCACCAGACCGTCGGCCTCGGCTGCGGTGGGGCCGGCTACGGGCGCCCGGATCCAACAGGACTGTCCGGGCGCTGGTCCGAGTTCGGGGGTTCGCCGCGGCGGACGGAACCGGGGGCGCGGCCGGCCGGGCGGTCGGCGCGGGCGGAGGAGGTCAGCTGCCAGGGGACGCTGGTGACCATGACGCCTGGGGTGAAGAGGAGGCGGCTCTTGAGCCAGAGGGCGGACTGGTTGTGGAGGAGGTTCTCCCACCAGTGGCCGACGACGTATTCGGGGATGAAGACGGCGACGACGTCGCGGGGGCTCTCGCGGCGGATGGAGCGGACGTAGTCGACGACCGGGCGGGTCACCTCCCGGTAGGGGGAGTCGATGATCTTCAGCGGGACCTCGATGCCGTACTCCTCCCAGCGCCCGCGCAGGGCTGTGGCCTCGTCGCGGTCGACCGAGACGGTCAGGGCCTCCAGATGGTCGGGGCGGAAGGCACGGGCGTAGGAGAGGGCGCGCAGGGTCGGCTTGTGGATCGTGGAGACCAGGACGATCGCGAACACCCTGCTGGGCGGGACGAGTTCGGCGCGTGGGTCGGTGACGGCGAGCTCCGTGGCGGTGGCGTCGTAGTGGCGGCGGATGCCGCGCATCATCACATAGAGCACGCTCGCGGCGAGCACTGCGAGCCACGCGCCCTGCGTGAACTTGGTGGCCAGCACGACCAGCAGGACCAGGCCGGTGAAGACGGCGCCGGTGCCGTTGATGGCGCGGGCCGTCTTGTGGCGGAGGCGCAGCGCCGGGTCGTGTTCGGTGCGCAGTTCACGGTTCCAGTGCCGGACCATGCCCGTCTGGGAGAGCGTGAAGGAGGTGAAGACGCCCAGGATGTAGAGGTGGATGAGCTGGGTGACGTTGGCCTTAAAGCCCCACAGCAGCAGGCCGGCGACGATCGCGAGGGCGAGGATGCCGTTGGAGAAGGCGAGCCGGTCGCCGCGGTTGTGCAGCTGGCGGGGCAGGTAGCGGTGTTGGGCGAGGATCGAGGTGAGCAATGGGAAGCCGTTGAAGGCGGTGTTCGCGGCCAGGATCAGGATGAGGGCGGTGGCGGCCTGGATGAAGTAGAAGCCGATGCTGTGCTCGCCGCCGAAGACGGATGCGGCGATCTGGGCGATGACGGTGCGCTGGGTGTAGCTCTCGCAGCTTCCGTCCAGGCCGGTCAGGCGGCAGGAGTCCTCGGTGATGCGCACCTTGGAGATGAGCGCCAGTGCGGTGACGCCGATGAACATGGTGATGGAGATGGCGCCCATGACGGCCATGGTGGTCGCCGCGTTCTTCGGCTTGGGCTTGCGGAAGGCCGGTACACCGTTGGAGATCGACTCCACGCCGGTGAGCGCGGTACAGCCCTGGGAGAAGGCGCGCAGCACCAGCATCACCAGGGCGAGACCGGCCAGGTGCGCGTCCCCGGGTTCCGCCGCGATGCCGTACTTGGCGGACTCGGCGACCGGCGCGTCCCCGACCAGATACCGGAAGAGCCCCGTCGCGATCATGATCAGTACGCCGCCGACGAAGAGATACGTGGGCGTGGCGAAGGCGCGGCCCGATTCGCGCACGCCTCGCAGGTTCACGCGTTGGTCGGCGAGTTCGGGCACGGCCGAGATGATGTTGTCGACGCCGGAGGCGACCGAGACGGCCACTGTCATGACGTAGTCGACGAGCAGTGACGCGGCGACCACGAGCCCGGCGGATGGCCCCAGGTTCGTCGAGGCGACCTCGTACGAGCCGCCACCGCTCGGGTACGCGCTGACCACCTGGCGGTAGGAGAGCACCACCACGGCCAACAGCAGCACCACCGTCGCCGCGATCCACGGGGTGAAGTGCAGATAGGCCATCCCGCCGAGCGAGAGCACCAGGAGGATCTCCTGGGTCGCGTACGCCACGGACGACAGCGGGTCGGAGGCGAAGATCGGCAGGGCCAGCCGCTTGGGCAGCAGCGTCTCGTGCAGCTCTTCGCTGCGCATGGCCCGCCCGATCACCAGGCGCTTGAGCAGACCGGTCATGTTGAACACGTGCGCGAGCGTAAGCCGCGAGGGGGGTCATGGAGGGAGGGCTGACCCACCATTTGGGCGTTAAGGGACCGTTAGGATTTCGCGAGATACGTACAAATGGAGCAAAAGAAGCAGGTGAGGAAGGGGGAGGGAGCTGGACAGTGCATCTGTGGGGCGGGCTGGCGAGCCGCCGGGCTACTCCTCCAGGCCGGAGACCTTGAAGACCGCCAGCGCCGTTTCGCGGTCAACGCGTTCCGACAGCCCGCCCAGTGCGGCCCAGCCCTGGCGCAGGGACCCCCGGCTCGCCGAGATGCGCATGTCGGTGTCGAGGCGATGCCACAGGAGAGGGTTGGCGGTCAGGACGCGCGGATCGAACTCGACCCGGCCGCCCAGCGTGTCCCGCAGGATCAGGCGCTGGCCTGCGCTGCCCGTCGGGCGTACGGACACCAGGCGGTCCGTCCGCACCAGCCGTGTGCGCCAGGGGCCGCGTACGCCTAGCCATCCCTCGCCGGCGGTCACCCGCGGTGGCACCAGGACGAGGAACAGCAACAGCGCGATTCCGCTCCACAAGGTGACACGCGCCGGGGAGAACGTTCCGGCAGCCGCGTCCACCAGCAGCAGGAGCCCCAGGAACGAGCCGGCGCACGCGATCGCGCTGCGCAGCTCGGCGGCCCAGTGGCGGTCGTGGACCAGCCGCTGGGACGGGAGGGCGCGCTCGCCGGAATCTCCGTCGATCCCGTCGATTCCGTGTCCGTCGATGCGGCGTCCCATAGCGCCGACGGTAGGCCCGTAGCTGTGCCCTTCCGTGTTTCTTGACGCGTTGCTAACGGGTCGGCGATTCGTCCTTAACGGCTTGCCCCGTCGCTCGGGCGCGTGGCCCGGCTGAGGCTGTCTGCCGGCCAGGGTGTTGCCCCGTCGTCGGCGTTGCCCGGACGTCGTACGTGATGCTGCGACCGGGTTGGCGGGGCTGGGCGTATGAGATGCGTCAAGGGTGCACGGGTCGGCGTAAGGGAGCCGTTAAGCACCCTCGAATCCGGCCCGACAGGCAGGTTACCTGTACCGGTCCGATCCTCTTACGGATTTCCGAACCTCTTCCAGGAGCTTGCGATGGCCGATGTGGCCTTCGTCGTCGTCACGATCGCGGTGTTCGCGCTGGTGGCTCTCGTCGCCAAGGGGGTGACGAAGCTGTGACCGCCGAGAACATCGTCGGCCTGATCGTGGCCGTCGCTCTGCTGGGCTATCTCGTCCTCGCCCTGATCTTCCCGGAGAGGTTCTGAGTCCCCGACATGAGCTCCGTTCTTGCTGATGTGCTCATGGTGATCGCGCTGGTCGGCGCGCTCGCTCTGGTGCACCGCCCCTTCGGGGACTACATGGCCGCCGTCTTCCAGTCCAAGAGGCACCTGCGCGTCGAGCGGTGGATCTACCGCTCGGTGGGTGCCGACCCGGACGCGGAGATGCGCTGGCCGGCGTACCTGCGCGGCATGCTCGTCTTCTCCGCGGTGAGCGTGCTGTTCCTGTACCTGCTGATGCGGGTCCAGGACAAGCTGCCGCTGTCGCTCGGCTTCAAGCCGATCAGCCCGGACCAGGCGTTCAACACGGCCGCGTCGTTCGTGTCGAACACCAACTGGCAGTCGTACTCGGGTGAGGTGGCGATGAGCCACGTCACCCAGACCGCCGGTCTGGCCGTACAGAACTTCGTCTCGGCGGCCGTCGGCATTGCCGTCGCGGTGGCCTTGGTGCGCGGCTTCGCCCGCTCCCGCACGGGGGACCTGGGCAACTTCTGGGCGGACCTGGTGCGCTGCATCGTCCGCATCCTGATCCCGATCTCGGTGGTCGCGGCGGTCGTGCTGATCGCGGCGGGCGCCATCCAGAACTTCGGCGACATCCACACCATCACCACGCTCAGCGGTGACAAGCAGGCCATCAGCCCCGGCGCGGTCGCCTCCCAGGAGGCCATCAAGGACCTGGGCACCAACGGCGGCGGCTTTTTCAACGCCAACAGCGCTCACCCGTTCGAGAACCCCAACGGCTTCACCAACCTGCTGGAGATCTTCCTGCTGCTGGTGATCCCGTTCTCGCTGCCGCGCACCTTCGGCAAGATGGTCGGCAACGTCAAACAGGGCTACGCGATCGTGGCCGCGATGGGCATCATCTGGTTCGCTGCCGTGGTTGCGGTGACCTGGCTGGAGTACGCCCACCCGGGCACCGCCTCGCAACTCGCGGGCGGCGCAATGGAGGGCAAGGAACAGCGCTTCGGCGAGGGTCCGTCCTCGGTGTTCGCCGTCTCCACCACGATGACCTCGACCGGGTCGGTCAACTCCTTCCACGACTCCTTCAGCGGACTGTCCGGCGGCGTGCTGCTGCTGGGCATGATGCTCGGCGAGATCGCGCCCGGCGGTACCGGATCCGGCCTCTACGGCATGCTGATCATGGCGATCATCGCGGTGTTCCTCGCCGGCCTGATGGTCGGCCGTACCCCCGAGTACCTGGGCAAGAAGATCGGCACCCGTGAGATCAAGCTGGCGGCCTGCTACATCCTCGTCACGCCGGCGCTGGTACTGATCGGTGCCGGGGTGGCCATGGCCCTGCCGGACGGCAAGGACGCCATGACCAACGTCGGGGCGCACGGCTTCTCCGAGGTGCTGTACGCCTTCACCTCGGCGTCGAACAACAACGGCTCGGCTTTCGCGGGCTTCGGCGCGAACACCGACTTCTTCAACACGACGCTGGGCCTGTGCATGGTCCTGGGCCGGTTCCTGCCGATGGTGTTCGTGCTGGCGCTGGCCGGCTCGCTCGCCGAGCAGAAGCCGGTCCCGGCCACCGCGGGCACGCTGCGCACCGAGAAGCCTCTGTTCACCGGACTTCTCGTGGGAGCGATCATGATCATCACCGGTCTGACGTTCTTCCCTGCCCTCGCGCTGGGCCCGCTCGCCGAGGGGCTGGCGTCATGACCGCCAACATCCAGAAGCAAGAGGACTCGATGTCCACGGTTACCCCGACCCGGGCGCCGCACAGCGACGTGCCCACCGGCCACAAGGAAGAGGGACGCGTCGGCGCGGGTCTCTTCGACCCGAAGCAGCTGCTGAAGTCGCTGCCGGACGCCGTCCGCAAGCTCGACCCGCGGGTGATGGTCAAGTCGCCCGTGATGTTCGTGGTGTTGGTCGGTTCGGTGCTGACGACGGTCTTCTCCTTCACGGACCCGGGCGACTGGTTCGGCTGGGCGATCAGCGCCTGGCTGTGGCTCACCGTCGTCTTCGCCAACCTGGCGGAGGCGGTGGCCGAGGGCCGCGGCAAGGCGCAGGCGGACACCCTGCGCAAGGCCAAGACCGACACGGTGGCGCGGAGGCTGTCCAAAGACGGCAAGAGCGAGGAGCAGGTGCCCGGCACCGAGCTGACCATCGGCGACCTGGTCGTCTGCGAGGCGGGCGACATCATTCCCGGCGACGGTGACGTCGTCGAGGGCGTCGCATCCGTCGACGAGTCCGCGATCACCGGTGAGTCGGCCCCGGTCATCCGCGAGTCCGGCGGCGACCGCAGTGCCGTCACCGGCGGCACGAAGGTCCTCTCCGACCGCATCGTCATCAAGATCACGACGAAGCCCGGCGAGACCTTCATCGACCGCATGATCTCCCTGGTCGAGGGCGCCGCCCGGCAGAAGACGCCGAACGAGATCGCGCTGAACATCCTGCTGGCGTCGCTCACGATCGTCTTTCTGCTCGCGGTGGCGACCCTGCCGCCGTTCGCGGACTACGCGGGCACGCACCTCACGATGGTCGTGCTGGTGGCTCTGCTCGTCTGTCTGATCCCGACCACGATCGGCGCGCTGCTCTCGGCGATCGGCATCGCGGGCATGGACCGGCTGGTGCAGCGCAACGTACTGGCCATGTCCGGCAGGGCGGTCGAGGCGGCGGGCGATGTGTCGACCCTGTTGCTGGACAAGACCGGCACCATCACGCTCGGCAACCGTCAGGCGTCGGAGTTCGTGCCGGTGACGGGTACGACGGAGGCTGAGGTGGCCGACGCGGCGCAGCTGTCGTCGCTGGCCGACGAGACGCCCGAGGGCCGCTCGATCGTCGTCCTGGCGAAGGAGAAGTACGGGCTGCGTGAGCGGCACCAGGGTGAGTTGGCGCAGGCCGAGTGGATCGCCTTCACGGCCCAGACCCGCATGTCGGGCGTGGACCTCACCGAGAACGGCGCCGCTCGCAAGGTGCGCAAGGGCGCGGCTGGTTCGGTCATCGCCTGGGTGCGGGAGCGGGGCGGCGAGGTGTCCGGCGACGCCGACATCCTGTCCAACCGGATCTCTGAAGCGGGCGGCACGCCGCTGCTCGTCGCCGTCGAGGACACCGCCGGTGCTCGCATCCTCGGGGTGATCCACCTCAAGGACGTCGTCAAGGAGGGCATGCGCGAGCGGTTCGACGAGCTGCGCCGCATGGGCATCAAGACCGTCATGATCACGGGCGACAACCCGCTGACGGCCAAGGCGATCGCGGACGAGGCGGGCGTCGACGACTTCCTCGCGGAGGCCACTCCCGAGGACAAGATGGCGCTCATCAAGCGCGAACAGGCGGGCGGCAAGCTGGTCGCGATGACCGGTGACGGTACCAACGACGCGCCCGCGCTGGCCCAGGCGGACGTCGGGGTGGCGATGAACACGGGTACGTCGGCCGCGAAGGAGGCCGGCAACATGGTCGACCTCGACTCGAACCCGACCAAGCTCATTGAGATCGTCGAGATCGGCAAGCAACTCCTCATCACCCGGGGCGCGTTGACGACGTTCTCCATCGCCAACGACGTCGCGAAGTACTTCGCGATCATCCCGGCGCTGTTCGCAGTGGTCTACCCGGGCCTGGACAAGCTCAACATCATGGACCTGGCCTCGCCGGACTCCGCGATCCTGTCCGCTGTCATCTTCAACGCGCTGATCATCATCGCCCTCGTACCGCTCGCCCTGCGGGGTGTGCAGTACCGGCCGATGAGCGCCGACAAGATGCTCCGCCGCAACCTCGGGATCTACGGCATCGGCGGACTGATCGCCCCCTTCATCGGCATCAAGATCATCGACCTGCTCATCTCCCTCATCCCTGGGATCGGCTGAAGGCCATGAACAACTCCGTTACGAACACCGCGCGGATGCTGTGGGCCTCCCTGCGCATGCTGCTGGTCCTCACCGTCGTCACCGGCGTCCTCTACCCGCTGGCGGTCACCGGCATCGGCCAGTTGGCCTTCCATGACAAGGCCAACGGCTCAACGGTGAAGGTCGACGGCAAGGAGGTCGGCTCCAAGCTGATCGGCCAGAGCTGGAACATCAAGGGCACCGACAAGCCGGACCCGAAGTGGTTCCAGGGCCGCCCCTCCAACAGCGGCTACGACCCGCTGTCCACCGGCTCCAGCCAGCTCGGCGCCAGTGACCCGACCCTCGTCAAGAACGTCAAGGCGGCCAAGAAACAGGTCGCCGAGTTCAACGACGTACCGCAGTCCGAGGTCCCCAAGGACGCGGTCACCGGCTCCGCCTCGGCAATCGACCCCGACATCTCCAAGGAGTACGCGGACATCCAGGTCAAGCGGGTGGCCGAGCACAACGGTCTGACGGTCGCACAGGTCCGAAAACTGGTGAAGGACCACACCGACGGCCGCACGGCTGGCTTCCTCGGCGAGCCGACGGTCAACGTCCTCGAACTCAACATCGCGCTCAAGGAACTGGCCAGAAACTGATGGCCTTAGCGGCAGAGACGGCCGGG
>NZ_JBMNDR010000015.1:0-47270 GCF_052543235.1 Streptomyces sp. SAS_272
GGATCACGTCGCGGCGGCGGGGGTGCTCGCGCGACGTGATCCGCCGGACGGCGTTCAGGCCGCGGTCAGGATCTCCAGGACGGCCACCGTCCACGCGAAGCCGCCGCCCGCGCTGACCAGTGCGCCCGTCTGGCCCGGGCGCAGGGCGCCGGTCCGGGTGAGGTGGGCGAGGCCGGCGAACATGTCGCCCGCGCCGAGGTGTCCGACCCCCGATCCCCAGGGCCAGGTGGTCCGCTCCGGGTCGAGGTCCAGCGCCGAGAAGAACTGGAAGTCCATCTTGGCGCGGCCGAGGTGCGGCAGCACCGTCCAGTCGAGCTCCTCCTGCTTGACGTCCGCCTCCCGCAGGGCCTGTTCGAAGGCCGTCCGCTGGCCGGTGTGCAGCCGGTCGATCAGCTCCGACATGCCCATCTCCTTCACCAGGCGGGCACGGGGCTCCTCCACGCTGACCGGGGTCCGGATCTCCAGCGGCGTCGCGGCGAAGGGATCGTCGCCCCGCCCCATCTTCTCCAGCGTCGGGTCGGACACCGTCACCAGACTGCGCAGCAGCGCGAACCCGTCGTCGGTGGACAGGACGACGGCGGTTCCGCCGTCCCCGAGCACGGTCCCCGGGTCGGTGGTCCAGCGGTCGATCCCCGGCAGGCAGAACCGGTCGCCGGTGGTCACGAGGGCGCTGTGCCGGCGGGAGTCCGCGCGCAGATAGGCCACCGCCAGCTCGAATGCGGCCATCCCGCCGTTGGACAGCTGCTCGACGGCCAGCGACAGGCACGTGTTGCCGACGGCCTCGCGCTGCACGTACGAGGCGGGCGCCCACAGGTCGTAGCCCTGGAAGTAGCTGCTGGCGTGCAGGACCAGGTCGATGTCCTGGGGCCCCGCGTCCGCGTGGCGCAGCGCCTCCCGCGCGGCCCTGACCGCCATCTGCGGCCCGGCCTCGGTGCCGACGCACACCGACCGCATCCTCGTGCGCCGCACGGTCCAGTCGTCGGTCAGTCCCTGCCGGACCGCCTCCTCGGCCGGCATGGCCGGCGGCAGATGAAGTCCCACCCCGGAAACGAATACCTCTTCAGCTGGCACGACCATTCCCTCCGCCCGACGGCATTCGGCATTCGGCCGTCGAGTCTGCAGGGCGCTGCTCGGGGGCGGCTCAATGCCGGCAGGAGCCGGATTCCGTCCACGGCTCTCGATCGAGGCTCAGGCGAACGTCGAATCCCCGGGCCCATATTGCGGCAGCGGGAAAGGCAGGAAAGGAAGGTACCGGATGCCCCTCACAGCGCAACAGCCGAATCCACCGGTCGCACTCGTGTTCCCCGGTCAGGGTGCGCAGTACCCGCGGATGGCCGCGGGCCTGTACGGGCACGACTCGACGTTCACCTACTGGATGGACGAGGCGTTCCGGCTCCTGGCATCGGACGGCCCGCGGCTGCGGCGCGAGTGGCTCGCCGAGGCGCCGTCGGCGGACTACGACGACGTGACGGTCGCCCAACCGCTGCTCTACGCGGTGAACCACGCCCTCGGGCGGATGGTGCTCGGCTGGGGCGTGCGCCCGGCGGCGATCATCGGGCACAGCGTCGGCGAGGTCGCCGCGGCGACCCTGGCCGGGATCCTCGGCTTCGAGGACGGCATCCGCCTGATGCGGGACCGGGTCGTGCACTTCGCCGACACCCCGCCGGGCGGGATGCTCGCCGTCGCGGCCTCCCCCGACGACGTCGCCGACCTGCTCGGCGAGGACGTGCACCTGGCCGCGGTGAACGCCGCCCGCCAGCTCCTGCTCGCCGGGGAGCGCGAGCCGCTGGCCCGGGCCGCCCGCGAGCTGGACGGACGAGGTGTCATCTGCCGCCCGGTGCAGGCCAGGCAGGCCTTCCACAGCCCCGCGGTCGACGACGCCGTCCGCGCGACCCTGCCCGGTTTCCGCGCGGTGCCGCTGCGTCGGCCGGCCTTCCCCTTCTACTCCGCCTACACACCGGGCCGGCTCGCCGACCAGCAGGCGCTGGACCCCGACTTCTGGGCCTGGCAGGCGGCCCGGACGGTGTACTTCGCACCGGCGCTCACCGCCCTGCTCGCCGCGCACGACTGCCTGCTGCTGGAGGCCGGCCCGGGCGACGGCCTCAGCCGGCTGGCCCGCCGCCAGCCCCGGGTGATCGCCAGGCACAGCTCCGTCCAGGCGCTGGTGCCGGGCGGCGGCCGCGACGACCGCGAGGCCGTGGACGAGGTACGGCGCCGGCTCACCCTCGTCGCCGCCGGAGACCGCCATGACCGACCTGGCCACTGACAGAGCCGACGGGACCGACATGACTGAGCTGACCGACACGACCGGTACGTCCGGGGAACCCGTGGCCGTGGTGGGCATGGCCTGCCGCTTCCCCGGCGCCGACGACCTCCAGGGCTTCTGGCGGCTGCTCCGCCGGGGCGGCGACGCCATCGGCCCGGGCACGGGGCTGCGCGAGGGCCGCCGCCCCGGCGGATACCTGCGCGACGTCGAACTCTTCGACGCGGAGCTGTTCGGGATCTCCCCGCACGAGGCCGCCCTCATGGACCCGCAGCAGCGCCTGCTGCTCGAACTGTGCTGGCACGCCCTGGAGGACGCCCGCATCCCTCCCACGGCGGGCGGCGCGACCGGCGTCTTCGTCGGGTCCTGCTCGGACGACTACGCGCTGATGAGCCGGATGTCCCCGGTGGTGGACGCCTACTCCATGACCGGCACGGCACGGACCTTCCTCGCCAACCGGCTCTCCTACTTCTTCGGGTTCACCGGCCCGAGCGCGGTCGTCGACACCGGCCAGTCCTCCTCGCTCGCCGCCCTCGACCAGGCCCTGGGCAGTCTGCGGCGCGGGGAGTGCACCACCGCGGTGGTCGCGGGCGTCCAGCTCAACCTCACCGCGACGGGCGACCGGCTCATCGAGGAGCTCGGGGCGATGTCGCCGACCGGCCGCTGTCACACCTTCGACCGCAGCGCCGACGGGATCGTGCGGGGCGAAGGCGCCGGGGTGCTGGTGCTCAAGCCCCTCGAGGCGGCCCTCGCCGCCGGGGACCGGGTGTACTGCACGGTGCTCGCCGCGGCCGTCAACAACGACGGCGGCGGCGCGAGCCTGACGACGCCCACCCAGACCGCCCAGCAGAGCGTGCTGGCGGAGGCCTACCGCCGGGCGGGCGTCGATCCGGCCGCGGTCGCGTACGTGGAGCTGCACGGCACCGGCACCAAGGCCGGCGACCCGGTGGAGGCCCGCGCCCTCGGCGGCGTCCTCGGCCGGGGACGGCCCGCGGACCGGCCGCTGCTGGTCGGCTCGGTGAAGACCAACATCGGGCATCTGGAGGGCGCGGCCGGCATCGCCGGACTGATCAAGACCGCGGCGAGCCTCTTCCACCGCGAGCTCCCGCCGACCCTCAACCACCGGAGGCCCAACCCCGACATCGACCTCGACGGGCTGCGGCTGCGCGTCAGCACCCGGCGTCGGGCCTGGCGGCCCGAGGACGGGCCGCTGGTCTGCGGCGTGTCGTCGTTCGGCCTCGGCGGCACCAACGCCCACGCCGTCCTCGGCGAGGCGCCCCGGCGCGAGGACGCCGTACCGGGGCCCGGTGAGCCCGGGGCGGCGGCCGACGAGCCGGTGCCCGTGCTGCTCTCCGGGCACACCGGCGCCGCGCTGCGCGCCCAGGCGGCCCGGCTCGCCGACCGGCTGGACGGCCGCGACGACGTGGACCTGCGCGACCTCGGTCTCGCGTCGGCGACGACCCGCGCGGCGCTTCCCGTGCGCGCCGCCGTCGTCGCCTCCGCGCGCACCGCCCTGGTGGCCCGGCTCCGCGAGCTGGCCGACGGAACCCACGGGGACGGAACCCACCGGGACGAAATCCGCGAGGACGGGACGCGTGACGACGGGACGACCGTCCTCGTCGGCCGGCCGGGCGCGGAGCCGCAGGACCGGCCGGCCCCCGGGGACGGTCCCGGCACGGCCGCCACCGCGGCGGCCGCCGCGTTCGTGCTGGGCAAGCCGGTCGACTGGCTCGCGGTCTACGGCCCGCGGGCCCGCCCGGCGGACCTGCCGCCGTACGCCTTCCAGCGGCGCCCGTACTGGCTGGACACGACGACGACCGCGGGCGGCCCCGCCGCCGAGGACGCCGCGCCACAGTGGTCCGGCGACCCGCTGGACCTGGTCCTCGACCTCACCGTGGAGATCCTCGGCCGCGCGCCGGGCGCGGACCTCGACCTGGACGCCACCTTCACCGACCTCGGCCTGGACTCCCGCATGGCCGTCGCGCTGCGCACCTCCGTCGCCAGGGCCACCGGCCGCGTCCTGCCGACGACCCTGCTGTTCGACCACCCCACTCCGGCGGCGCTCATCGAGGCGCTCCGGTCGGACGACACGAAAGGTCACGAGTTTCGATGACTCCCCAGACCGGACCACTGGACGGTGACCAGGAAGCCGTCGCCGTCGTGGCCATGGGCTGCCGCTACCCGGGCGGTGTGCGCACGCCCGCCGACCTGTGGCAGCTGGTCGCGGACGGCCGCGACGCCACCTCCTCCTTCCCCACCGACCGCGGCTGGCGTGCGGCGGACCTCGCCGACGGCCGCTCCAGCACCACCCGCGGCGGCTTCCTCGACGACGCCGACCGCTTCGACGCCAAGTTCTTCGGCATCTCGCCCCGCGAGGCCGAGGGCATGGACCCCCAGCAGCGGGTGCTTCTCGAGACGGCCTGGGAGACCTTCGAGCGCGCGGGCCTCAGCCGGGACGCCCTCACGGGCAGCAGGACCGGCGTGTTCGTCGGGGCGATGGCCCAGGAGTACGGGCCGCGCCTGTACGAGGACAACCAGGGCGCCGGCGGCTACCGCATCACCGGCAGCTCGACCAGCGTCGCCTCCGGACGCATCGCCTACTACTTCGGGCTGCGCGGCCCCGCCCTCACGGTGGACACCGCGTGCTCGTCCTCACTGGTCGCCATGCACCTGGCGGTGCGGTCGCTGCGCGACGGCGAGTGCGACATGGCGCTGGCCGGCGGCGTCGCGGTGATGTCGACGCCCGGCATGTTCGTCGACTTCACCCGGCAGGGCGGACTCTCGCCCGACGGACGCTGCCGCCCCTTCTCCGACGACGCCGACGGCACCGCGTGGGCGGAGGGCGCCGGACTGCTGCTGCTGGAGCGGCTCTCCGACGCCCGCGCACGCGGCCACCGCGTCCTCGCCGTGGTCCGCGGCACCGCCGCCAACTCCGACGGCGCGAGCAACGGTCTCACCGCGCCGAACCGGGCGGCCCAGGAGGACGTCATCCGGCAGGCCCTGAGCCAGGCCGGACTGGGCCCGCACGACGTCGACGCGGTCGAGGCGCACGGCACCGGCACCGAACTCGGCGACCCCATCGAGGCGCGGGCGCTGTCCGCCGTCTACGGCCAGGGACGCGACGCGGAACGACCGCTCTGGATCGGCTCGTTGAAGGCGAACCTGGGGCACGCCCAGGCCGCGGCGGGCGTCGGCGGGGTGATCAAGATGATCGAGGCGCTGCGCGCAGGCGTCCTGCCCGCCACGCCGAACGTCTCCCGGCCCACCCGCCACATCGACTGGGAGCACAGCGGTCTCGCCCTGCTGACCCGGGCCCGCCCGTGGGAGCGGGGCGACGGGCCCCGGCGGGCCGGCGTGTCCTCGTTCGGGATCAGCGGCACCAACGCCCACGTGGTGATCGAGGAGGCCGAGCCGGAGCCCGTGCGGGAACCCGCCGCCGTCGCGACGGCGCCGCTGCTGTGGTCGGTCTCCGCCCCGCACGCCGACTCGCTGCGCGCCCAGGCCAGAGCCCTCGCCGACCACGTCGGCCGCACCCCGCAGGACGCGCCCGAGGACGTCGCGCACACGCTGCGCGGCCGCAGCGGGTTCCGGCAGCGCGGCGTCGTGATCGCCGACAACCGCGCGGACCTGCTGACCGGACTGGAGTCGCTGGCCTCCGACGCCCCGCTGCCGGCCGTGCCGGGGCGCTACCGGTCGCCGACCGTGCTGCGCACCGAGTCCTATCGCGACCTCGCCGGACCGGTGTTCGTCTTCCCCGGGCAGGGCTCCCAGTGGCGCGGGATGGGTCTCGCCCTGATGGAGGAGTCGGCGGTCTTCCGCGCCAGCATGGAGGCCTGCGCGGAGGAACTGGCCCCGCTGTGCGGCTGGCGGCTGACCGACGCGCTGCGCGGCGAGGGCCTGGAACGGGTCGACGTCGTCCAGCCCGCGCTGTTCTCCGTGATGGTGTCGCTGGCCGCGCTGTGGAAGTCGGTCGGCGTGCGGCCCGCCGCGGTCGTCGGCCACTCCCAGGGCGAGATCGCCGCGGCCCACGTGGCCGGTGCGCTCGGCCTGGCCGACGCCTGCCGGGTGGTGGCCCTGCGCAGCCAGGCGCTGGCGCAGCTCGCGCCCCCCGGCGGCATGGCGTCCGTGCTGCTCGGCGCCGAGGAGACCGAGCGGCTCCTCAACAGCGTGGACGGGGTGAGCGTCGCGGCGGTCAACTCCGCGACCTCGACCGTGGTCGCCGGGGACGTCGCAGGCCTCACCGACCTGCTGGCCCGCTGCGAACGGCAGGGCGTCGACGCCCGGCGCATCGAGGTCGACTACGCGTCGCACACCGAGGCGATGGAGGCGCTGGAGGAACGCCTCCTCACCGACCTCGCCGGGATCTCGCCGCGCTCCTCCGACGTCAGACTGCACTCGACGCTGACCGGCGCGGTCATCGACACCGCGGACATGGACGCGGCGTACTGGTACGACAACCTGAGCAACACCGTGCGCTTCGAGCCGGTGCTGCGGGGGCTGGTGGAGCGACGGCACCGCACCTTCGTCGAGTGCAGCCCGCACCCCGTGCTGACCTTCGGCGCCCAGGAGGTCCTGGACGCGGCCGGGGTGACGGGCGCCGTGCTCGGCACCCTGCGCCGGGACAGCGGCGGCGCGGGCCAGTTCCTGGCGTCGGCCGCGGCCCTCCCCGACTCCGTGGGGCCGGTGGACCTCGCCCCGCTGCAGCCGGCCGGCCGCCGGATCGACCTGCCGTCCTACCGGTTCGACCGCACCCGGTTCTGGGCGACGGCCCCGGCCGCCGCCGCCGCCGGCGCCGACGACGGCGCGTTCACCGGCGCGCCGACCGAACTCCCCTCCGGGCAGACCGTCGTCACCGCGACCGTCGACCGCGAGCGCCACCCGTGGCTGGCCGACCATGTGGTCCGGGGCGCCGCGCTGGTGCCGGCGACCGTGTTCCTGTCGCTGCTCGGCGAGGTCGGCGAACGGATCGGCCGTCCCGTCGTGGCCGACCTCACCCTCGGCGTGCCGCTGCCGCTGCCCGAACAAGGGGCCGCGGACCTGCGGATCGTCCTCGACCCCGAGGACGCCGCCGGACGCAGGCCCCTGACCGTCCACGCCCGGCAGGCCGACGGCGGCTGGGTGCGGCACGCCTCCGGCGCGCTCGCCGGCCGCGACCAGGCGCCGGCCGAGCCCGCGCGCTGGTCCACCGAGGGCGCCGCCCCGGTCGACGTCGCCGACGCCTACCGGCTGCTCGCCGAGCGCGGATACCACTACGGTCCGGCGTTCGCCGGACTGCGCGCCCTGTGGACGCGCGGCGCGGAGATCCTCGCCGAGGTGGCGCTGCCCGACCTGGAGCCCGGCGACTTCGCCACCCCCCACCCGGCGCTGCTCGACGCGGCCCTGCACCCGGCCGTGCTCAGGGCGGACGCGGGACTGCTGGTGCCGTTCGCCTGGCGCGACGCCGACCTGACGCCCACCGACGCCCGGACCCTGCGCGTGCACGCGCGGCCGGACGGCGACGACCTGTCGCTGACCTTCTTCGACGGCCAGGACCGGCCCGTCGGTTCGGTGCGCTCGCTGGCGCTGCGGCCGCTGCCCGCCGAGGACCGGGGCGTCAGCCTCGAACCGGCGTGGGAGCGGCTGCGCGGCGCGGACGTGTCCGGCCCCGACGCGTGGGTGACGGTCGGCGCGGGCGGCCTGTGGGACCGGCCCGACTTCCCCGACCTGGAGTCGGTGACACACCCGGCGCCGGCGGTCGTCGTGGCCCCGCTCGGCTCCGCCCCCGGCACGGACGGCGACCCGGCGCACGCCGAGCGGCTGACCCTGGCCGCCGCCGACCTGGTGCAGAGCTGGCGCGCCGGCCCGCAGTTCGCGGCCTCGCGGCTCGCCGTGGTCACCCGGGGCGCGCTCGCCGTCACCGACCGCGAACCCGTCCGCGACCTGGCCGCCTCGGCCGTCACCGGACTGGTGCGCTCGGCGCAGGCCGAGCACCCGGACACCTTCGTGCTGATCGACGTCGACGACGACCCGGCGTCCCTGGCGGCCCTGCCGCAGGCCCTCGCCTGCGGCGAGCCCGAAGTGGCTCTGAGGGCCGGACGGCTGTACCGGCCACGGCTGCGGCTCGCCCGCGAGAGCGGACTGCGGCCCCCGGCCGGAAGCCGCGCCTGGCGGCTCGACGTCACCGTCAAGGGCACCCTCGACGACCTCGCGCTCGTCGAACACCCGGAGGCGGAGGCCGAGTTGGGGCCCCGTCAGGTGCGCGTCGAGGTGCGCGCGGCCGGGCTCAACTTCCGTGACGTGACGGTCGGTCTCGGCCTCGTCGCCACCGAGAAGACCATGGGCAGCGAAGGCGCGGGCGTGATCACCGAGGTCGGCTCCGAGGTGACCCGCTTCGCGGCCGGCGACCGGGTGTTCGGCATGTTCGAGCGCTCGCTGGGCCCGCTGGCCGTCGCCGACGAACGCATGGTCAAGCCGCTCCCGGACGGCTGGAGCTTCGCCCAGGCGGCCGGCGTGCCCATCGTGTTCATCACCGCCTACCAGTGCCTCGTCGACGTGGCCGGCACCCGGCCGGGCGACCGGGTGCTGATCCACACCGCGACCGGCGGCGTCGGACTCGCGGCCATCCAGCTCGCCCGGCACCTGGGCGCCGACGTGTTCGCCACCGCCCGCGCCGACAAGCAGCCGACGCTGCGCGCCTGGGGCGTCCCCGAGGACCACATCGCCTCCTCCCGCACGCTCGAATTCGCCGACGCCTTCCGGTCCGCCACCGGCGGCCGGGGCGTGGACGTCGTGCTGAACTCGCTGTCCGGCAAGGCCCTCGACCTCTCCCTCGGCCTGCTGGCGCCGGGCGGCCGGTTCGCCGAGATGGGCAAGACCGATCTGCGGGACGCGGCCGCCACCGAGGCCGCGCACCCCGGGATCACGTACCGGGCGTACAACATCCTGGGCGTCGAGCCGGACCGGATCAGCGAGGTCCTGGACGAACTCGTCGCCCTGTTCGAGGCGGGCGCCCTGCGCCACCTGCCGGTGCGCACGTGGGACGTGCGGGACGGCCGGGTTCCGCTGAGGATGCTCAGCCGGGCCCGCCACCAGGGCAAGCTCGTGCTGACCACCCCGCGCTCCTACGACCCGCTGCGCCCCACGCTGATCACCGGCGGCACCGGCGGTCTCGGCGCCGAACTGGCCCGGCGCCTGGTGGCCGAGCGGGGCGCACGGCAGCTGGTGCTGGTGAGCCGCAGCGGCCCGGCCGCCGCAGGCGCGGCGGAGCTGAGCGCGGAACTGACCGCGTCCGGCGCCCAGGTGGCCGTCGTGGCCTGCGACGTCGCCGACGCCGACGCCGTCGCGAAGGTCGTCGCCGAGTACCGCCCCGGCAGCGTCTTCCACACCGCCGGCGTGCTGCGCGACGGGCTGCTCACCGGGCTCACCCCGGTCCAGCTCCGCGCGGTGCTGCGGCCCAAGGTCGCCGGGGCCTGGCATCTGCACCGGCTAACCGAACACCTGGACCTGTCGGCGTTCGTGCTGTTCTCGTCGGTGGCGGGGGTGTTCGGCAACCCCGGCCAGGCGAACTACGCGGCGGCCAACGCCTATCTCGACGCCCTCGCGCAGTACCGCCGGGCGCGCGGGCTGGAGGCGACGTCGCTGGCCTGGGGCCTGTGGCGGCAGCCCACCGGGATGACCGGTCATCTGACCGAGGCCGACACCGCCGCGCTGGCCCGCATCGGGATCGCCCCGCTGGACAGCGGGGACGGGATGCGGCTCCTCTTCGAGAACCTGGCCTCGCCCGCTCCGGTCCGGGTGCCGCTGCGGCTCGCCCCGGAGCAGCTGCGGCCCGGGAGCCGTGCGGCCCGACTGCTCGAAGGGCTGGCGGAACTTCCCCGGAACGACTCGCCTTCGGCTCCCGCCGCGTCGGCACCGGCACCGGCGCCCGCAGCCGCGCCCGCCGTCGTGCCGGCGCGGGCCGCGGCGCCGCCCACCGCTCCGGCTCCGGTCACGACGCCGTCCACGGCGCCCGTCCCCGCGGCCGCGGCGGCGCCTCCGGCGGGCGGTGACCTCATGCAGCTGGTGCGGACGCACACCGCCGAGGTGCTGGGCTACCTCGAACCGTCCGCCATCGGCGCCGAGGACTCCTTCAAGGAACTCGGCTTCGACTCCCTGCTCAGTGTCGACCTGCGCAACCGGCTCACCGCCGCGACCGGGCTCCGGCTCCCCGCCGGCGCCGTACTGGACCACCCGACGCCGCGGGCACTTGTCAACTTCATCTCAGGACTGGAGGGCGCGTGATGGCACGCGACGCCGAAACCGTCACCACCGAAGTCACCACTGAAGTCACCACCGAATTCACCGTCGAGGGCACCACCGACGGCACCACCGAAGTGACCCACCGCATCGAGGTGTCGGCCCCGGCGACGGCGGTCTACCGGATCGTCGCCGAAGTCGGCCTGTGGCCGCTGTACTTCCCGCCCACCGTGCGGGCCGAGCGCACCGGCGGCGACGAGACGGACGAACGCATCCGTATCTGGGCCCTCGCCAACGGCGAACTGCGCACCTGGGAGTCGCGCCGCCGGCTGGACCCCGCCGGGCTCCGGATCGACTTCGAACAGATCGAGCCGCGCGAGCCGGTCGCGGCGATGGGCGGGACCTGGCGCATCACCGAACGGCCCGACGGCGGCTGCACGGTGGAACTGGACCACTTCTACCGGGCCGTCGACGGCGACCCGGCGGCCCACGAGCGCATCACCCGGGCCGTCGACACCAACAGCCGCTCGGAGCTGGAGCACCTGAGGCGGGCGGCCGAACGGGGGGACGCCGAGCGGGAGCTGCTGTTCGACTTCGCCGACACCGAGACCATCACCGGCTCGATCGAGGAGGCGTACGCCTTCATCTACGAGGCGTCCCGGTGGCCGGAGCGGCTTCCGCACGTGGCGCGGCTCGAACTCCGCGAGGAGGAGACCGGGCTGCAGTTCATGGAGATGGACACCCGCTCCCCGGACGGCTCGCTGCACACCACGGCGTCCGGACGGGTCTGCGAGCCGCTGCGGCGGATCACCTACAAGCAGACGATCCTGCCGCCGGTGCTCCACGCCCACAACGGGGAGTGGCGGTTCGAGGAGGGCCCCGACGGCACCGTGAAGGTGACCTCGCACCACCAGGTCCTTCTCGACCCGGCGGGCATCGACGCGCTGCCCGAACCGCCCAAGACGCTGGCGGACGCCCGGCAGGCGGTGCGGCACGCACTGGGCTCGAACAGCCGCGCCACCATGGCCAAGGCCCGCGCGTTCGTCCAGGCCGGGTGAGGGGGACGCCATGACGACCGAGACGACCGAGACGACCCCGGCGACCCGCACGGCGGGGACGACGACGGGCACGCCCCCCACGCCCGCCGCACCTGGCGCAACCGCCGCACCCGCCACGTCGGGCACGACCGCACCAGCCGCCGCCACGGCGACCGCCGCCGCCACGACGTCCGCCGCCGCCACGGCGACCGCCGGCGGCCCGGCCGGCGCGGCGGAGATGCTGAAGCGGGTCCGGGAGTTCGTCCGCGCGGAACTGCTGTCCAAGGGCGATTACTTCGACGGCCTGCCCGAACAGCCCACCGCCGAGTCGGCCCGGCTGCACGCCGCCGGGCTGGCCAACTGGTGGATCCCGGCCGCGTACGGGGGCGCCGGCGCGTCCCTCGCGGACAGCGTGGACATCGTGTCCGAACTGGCCTACGGCGACGCCGGCTTCGCGTTCGGCGCCTTCCTGCCGGTGCTCGGCACCGTGATGCTCCAGCTGCACGGCGAGGAGGAGGCGGCCCGTCCCGTCCTGGAGCGTCTCGTCCGGGACGGCGGACGGCTGGGCATCCTCGGCAGCGAGGAGGACGCGGGCAGCGAGCTCAACCGCACGGCCACCACGTTCCGCCGCGACGGCGACGACCTCGTCCTCGACGGGGAGAAGTACTTCTCCACCAACTCCGACCCGGCCGACACCCTCCTCGTGCTCGCCCGGTCCGCCGACGACGACGGCGACTACGCCGTCGTCGCGGTGCCCCGCGCCACGCCCGGGGTGGAGATCGTCAAGCGCTGGGACATGCTCGGCGTGCGCGGCTCGGGCACCTACCGGGTCCGGCTGCGCGACTGCCGGACGCCCGCCGCGGGCCGGCTGCGCGGCAACGGGCTGCGCCTGCTGGAGATCGGGCTCAACGCCAGCCGCATCCTCATCGCCGCCACCGCGATCGGCGTCGCCCGCAGGATCCGGGACCTGTCCATGGAGTACGCGGCGGAGAAGCGGATCAAGGGAGCACCGCTGCGCGAGAACGCCGTGTTCGCCGCCAAGCTCGGCCAGATCGAGATGACGATCGACGTGATGCGCAACCAGTGCCGGGCGGCGGCGGCCGAGTTCGACCGGTTCCTGGCGGCGGAGAACCCGGCCGCGGCCCTGTACCGGGTGGGCACCCTGCGCTCGGCGCTGGCCGCCAAGCTGTACTGCGGCCAGGCCGGGTGGGAGGTGGCGACGACCGGCTCGGAGATGTTCGGCGGGCTCGGCTACACCCACGACCATCCGATCGGGAAGCTGGTGCGCGACCTGCGCTACGTCTCCATCGTGGAGGGCGGCGACGACGTGATGCGCGAGCTGCTCTACGCCCGGTACGTCGTCCCGGCGGGCAAGCGCCGCTGACGGGACGGCACACGACGGCGAAGGGGAGGGGCCGGTCGGCGGGCCCCTCCCCTTCGCTCGGTGTCGCACACCCCCGGGGATCCAGGAGTCCCCCGGCGGCGCGGACGCCCCGGGGGATGCGGACATCCCCCGGGGATCAGGCGTCCTCGGGAACCGGCGGCGCCTGGTGCACGCCGGGCACGCACACCCGGGCCGGCGGCAGCACCCCGTCCACCAAGTACCCCTCCACATAGGCCTCGAGGCGCGGATTGCCGCCGCTCAGCACATAGACCTCGTGCTCGCCGGAGTCCTCCACCAGGATCAGATGGTGGCCGAGGCGTTCCGCGAGGGCCTCGCCGCCCTCGCGGTGGTCCATCGGATCGCCGTCGGCCTGCACGACCAGGCCCGCCGGATAGCCGTCCCGGGCGAGCACGGTGGGCGGCTCGGGCGACCGGAAGGTGCGGAACGCGCCGACCCAGGGAGCCGCCCGCAGCACACCGTGCCCGTAGGGGTAGCGCTCCCGGCAGGTGCGCATGTCCGCGTAGTAGGTCTCCAGGTCGGTCGGCCACTCCGTCTCCAGCGTCACCGCCTCGAGGACGCTCTGCTTCCACTGCTCGCTGGCCCGCGCCCCCCAGCCGCCCGTGGCGTGCTCGGCCAGCAGCGCCGCCGTCCGCTCGTCGGCGCCCTCTGCGAGCGCGTCCCGCAGCGCCCCGACCAGCAGTCCCAGCCGCTCCCACGCCGAACGGTCGGTGGCCAGACCGCCCACGATGCCGTCGAACGACGTCCGCACGGACGCCCCGAGCCGGCCCTCCAACTGTGCGGCGACGCCCTCCACCGCGGCCACGATCAGCGATGCCGTCGTCCCGAGGGCGAAGTGGTTGTCGCGCCTCGCGGTCCACCCGGCCCAGCGGTCCACGTTCTCGCGGACCGCCCGGGCCTGGGCCACGAACTGCTCACGCCAGGTCCAGCCGGGGTGCACGCAGGAGTCGAGCACACTGCGGTCCAGGTGCTCGGGGAACATCGTCCCGTAGACGGCGCCGACGTAACTGCCGTAGGCGTAGCCGAGGAAGTTCAGCTTCTCCTCGCCGAGCGCGACCCGGACGGCGTCCATGTCGCGGGCGAGGTTGCGGGTGTTGACGTGCGGACGCATCTCGCCGCCGGCCCGCCGGCACCCCTGCTCGCGCTCGCGCATGTCGGCGGCCATCGCCTCGAACGCCGAGTCCGGCGGCCGTGAGTCGAAGGGCGCGGTGGTGGGGGTGACCTCGATGCGCAGCGGCGTCGACGCGCCGGTGCCGCGCGGGTCGAAGCCGATCAGGTCGTACACCTCCGCGAGGGGGGTGCCGGCCAGCCGGGCGGGCATGCCGGTGCCGAGGCCGCCGTCGCCGCCGGGCCCGCCGGTCACCCCGATCAGGACGCCCCGCCGGCGGGCGGGATCCGTGGCGGGCAGCCGGCTGACGGCGAGGGTGATCTGCGTGCCGTCGGGATCGGTGTAGTCGAGCGGGACCTCGAGCGTCGCGTACTCCAGGCGTTCGCCTGGTCCTGCGGCCGTCCACGTGAGCCGCTCGCCGGTCTTCGGCATGGGTGCCTCCTGTGCGCCATGAGTGCCGTACGTACCGGCCAGCCTTCAGCGTGCCTCTCGAACCGACCTGGAGTGCCGGGCGCACCGACCTCGAGCATGGAGGCGCACCCGCCCGGAGGCGCCGAGCGGCGGCGGTCCGCAGGCCGCGTTCGATCGAGCCCCCAGCGACTCCCCAGGACGGCGGGGCACGGTGGGCGGCGAGAGCACCGCAGGCATCCGTGGAACGTACGCCGGCGCGGCTCCGCGGCACGTGCGCGGACGCGCGAACGCAGGGAGGACACGACGCATGGCCAGGATCACCTACCGGAGTCCGGACGGAACCCCCACGACCCTCGACGTCCCCGAGGGGAACTCCGTGATGCGGGGGGCGGTCGTCAACGGCGTCGACGGGATCGTCGGCGAGTGCGGCGGCGGCGCCATGTGCGCGACCTGCCACGTGTACGTCGACCGCGGCAGCGCGGTCACGCTGCCGGCCGTGTCCGACATCGAGGACGAGCTGCTGTACACGACGGCCTGCCCGCGCCGGGAGAACAGTCGGCTCAGCTGCCAGCTGCCCGTCACCGACGCGATCGACGGTCTGGTGGTGGACGTCCCGGAGCGGCAGGTGTGACACGGGCCGCCCCGGGTCCCGCCGCCCCGGGTCCCGCCGCCCCGGGTCCGGCCGCCCCGTGGTCCGGCCGCGTCAGAACGCGGCGGCGTGCTCGGACACCCAGTCGCGGTAACTGCGGGGGGCCCGGCCGGTGATCTTCTCGACGTCGGCCGTGACCAGGGCGGGCCGGCCGACCGAGTCGGCCCAGACCTTGAGGATGTCGTCGAGCACCGGCCCGGGGACGTGCGCGCTCATGGCCTCGCGGACGGTCTCGGCGGGCAGCTCCTGGTAGGTGACGGGGCGGCCGAGCACCTCCCCGATGACGGCGGCCTGGTCGGCGTGGGTCAGCGACTGCGGGCCGGTCAGCCGGTGGATCTCTCCGGCGTGCCCGTCCTCGGTGAGCGCGGCCACGGCCACGGCGGCGATGTCGGCCTCGTGGATCGGCGCGGCGGTGGCCTCGGCGTAGGCGCCGCGGACCACGTCGCCGCCCTTGGTCTGCCCGGCCCACATCAGCGTGTTGGCGGCGAACACGTCGGGCCGCAGGAAGGTCCATTCCAGGGAGGAGCCGCGCAGCTCCCGCTCGATCTCCGCGTGATAGGCGGCGATCGGGCCGTCCTGCTCCTCGGACTCGTCGTCCACCGAGCCGGAGGACAGCAGCACCACCCGGCGCACGCCGGCGGCCTCGGCGGCGGCGACGAAGGCCGGCCCGCAGCCGGGGGCGGCGAACAGGAACACCGCCTCGACCCCGTCCAGCGCGGTGGCGAGCGACGCCGGGTCGGCCAGGTCGAGCGCGACGGTCCGCACGCCGGCGGGCCACGTCGCCCGCTCCGGGGCGCGCGACGCGGCCCGCACCTCGCGGCCCTGTGCGAGCAGCATCTCCAGTGCGCGACGGCCGACGTTCCCGGTGGCTCCGGTGACGAGGATCATGACGTTCTCCCTTGCTGTGCCGGTGTTTCTGCTTGCCTGTGGTTCTGGTGCTGTGGTTCTGCGTGCCGTGGTTGCGTGCCGCGGCGGCGCCGCGGGCCGTTCCCTCGCGGGCCGGCAAGAAAGACACTAGGAAGCCCTGAGGACAGGTTCTGTCCTCGACCGGGTGCGATCGATGAGGAGTTTTCCGCCAGATGCTCGAGACCTCGGCCCGATTACTGCGGCTGCTCTCCCTGCTGCAGTCCCGTCCCGACTGGCCGGGCCCGGAGCTGGCCGAGCGGCTGGGCGTGACGACGCGCACCGTCCGCCGGGACGCGGACCGGCTGCGCGAGCTGGGCTACCCGGTGCGGTCCCTGGCGGGCCCCGGCGGCGGCTACCAGCTCGGCGTCGGCGCGGCGCTGCCGCCGCTGCTGCTGGACGACGACGAGGCGGTCGCGGTGACCGTCGGACTGCGGGCCGCCGCGTCCGGCTCGGTGGCGGGCTTCGAGGAGACCTCGCTCAGGGCGCTGGCCAAGCTCGAGCAGGTGCTGCCCTCACGGCTGAAGCACCGGGTGGCGGCGATGCAGTCGGCGATCCTGCCGCTGACGGCGTCCGGCCCGGCCGTGGACGCGAACCTGCTGGCGGTGCTGGCCGCCGCCTGCCGGGGACACGAGAGCGTGCGCTTCGGCTACCAGGGCAGGACGCGCCGCGTCGAGCCGTACCGGCTGGTCCACACCGGACGCCGCTGGTATCTGCTGGCCTTCGACCTGGAGCGCGACGACTGGCGCACGTTCCGTCTCGACCGCGTCGACGCCGCCCCGCAGTCCGGACCCCGGTTCGCCCCCCGGCCCGGCCCCGCCGAGGACCTGAACGCCTACCTCACCGACAAGCTGTCCTCGGCCCCCTACCGCTGCCGGGCGACCATCCTCTTCCACTGCCCGGTGGAAGCCCTCGCCGAGCACACCTCTCCCACCGCCGGCCGTCTGGAGCGGTACGACGACCGCTCCTGTCTGTTCCACACGGGCGCCGCGACCCTGGACGAGATCGCGTTGCACATCGCGCTCAAGGGCGTCGACTTCGAGGTCCTCGACCCGCCGGAACTCGGCGACCACCTCCGCGCCCTCGCCGCCCGCCTCACCCGGGCCGCCGACCGCCCCCGCCACTCCCATGAGCCCGTCTCTGTCCGGCACCCGGCCGCCCCCCGGCCCTAGCGGTCACCCGGCCCAGGCCGCCGCCCCGGCCCCGGCCGCCACTCCGGCCCCGGCACCCGGCCTCGCCGACCGGGCGCCCGGCCCGCGGCTACCCCAGTACCCGTACCGGTGACCCCGCCAGGTATGCGCGGATGTCCTCCGCCGCCTGTCCGTAGTACCGCTCGTAGTTGGACCGGGACACGTACCCGAGATGGGGAGTGGCCAGCAGGCGGGGAGCCGTCCGCATCGGATGACCGGCGGGGAGCGGTTCGACGTCGAAGACGTCCACCCCCGCTCCCGCGATCCGCCCCTCCCGCAGCGCCGCCAGCAGCGCCTCCTGGTCGACGATCGCCGCGCGCGAGGTGTTCACCAGGTAGGCCGTCGGCTTGAGCAGCGCGAGTTCGGCGGCGCCGAGCAGCCCACGGGTGCGCTCGCCCAGCGCGAGGTGCACCGACACGAAGTCGCTCTCGGACAGCAGCTCCTCCTTCGAGGCGGCCCGCCGCACGCCGACCTCCCGCGCCCGTTCCTCCGTCAGGTTCTGGCTCCAGGCGCTCACCTCCATGCCGAAGGCGAGGCCCACCCGGGCCACCAGGCCGCCGATCTTCCCCAGTCCCAGCAGCCCGAGCCGCCGCCCGTGCAGGTCCGCGCCCACCGTCGACTGCCAGGGCCCGCCCTCGCGCAGGGCGGTGCTCTCCTGCACCAGCCCGCGCGCGAGACCCAGCAGCAGCGCCCAGGTCAGCTCGACCGGCGGGGTCGACGCGCTCAGGGTGCCGCAGACCGTCACCCCGTTCGCCTTCGCCGCCGGGAAGTCGATCACCGAGTTGCGCATGCCGGAGGCGATCAGCAGCCGCAGCCGGGGGAGCCGCTCCAGCAACGACGCCGGGAAGGCGACGCGTTCGCGCAGGGTGACCACGCAGTCGAAGTCGGCCAGCGCCGCGGCGAGTTCGTCCTCGTCGCCGAAGTGCTCGGTGAAGGCGACGACCTCCACCTCCTCGCCGGGCACGGACCAGTCGGCGGCGGATCTCGCGACGTCCTGGAAGTCGTCGAGTACGGCACAGCGGAAGGGCACGGCGTCTCCTCCGGAAGGGGCGGTCCACGGGCGGGCCCGCGGACAGGACCGTCCGAGACTACGGCGGACCCGTGAGCGTCCCGGCAACCCCCTCGCCGGACCGGTCACTTGGCGTCGGCATAGCACTCCACGACCGCCGTGGTGAACGGGAACCGCACCGGCGTCTCCCCGAACGTCAGCCGCCCGGCCAGGTCGGACGCCTCCCGGATCGCCGCGACGACCGTGTCGGCCTCCTCCCGCGGACAGTGCACGATCACCTCGTCGTGCTGGAAGAAGACCAGTTCCGCCGCCATGTCCGCACAGGCCCGCCGCAGTGCGGCGAGCAGCAGCAGCGCCCAGTCGGCGGCGCTGCCCTGGACGACGAAGTTGCGGGCGAACCGACCGCGCGCGCGGGCGTCGGTGGAGGCGTAACCGGGCGTCCACTGACGGTCGTCGGCGCTGTCCTCCTCGGCGGGGCCCACCGGGTCGTCGACGGGGATGCCGGCTTCCTCCGCCTCGACCGCCCCGACGGCCGGCGGGCACGTGCGGCCGAGCCAGGTCCGCACCAGCCGGCCCTCCTTGCCGGCCCGGGCCGCCTCGTCGACGTACTCCACCGCGCGCGGGAAGCGGCGGCGCAGGGCGGCGAGGTTCTTCAGGCCGTCGCCGGAGGTCTGCCCGTAGACCGCGCCGAGCACGGCGAGCTTGGCCTGGGCGCGGTCGCCGGAGAAGGCGCGCTCCGAGACGGACTGGTAGAGGTCGCTCTCCCGGCCCGCCACCTCCATCAGGCCGGGGTCGCGGGAGATCGCCGCCAGCACGCGCGGTTCCATCTGGTCGGCGTCGGCGACCACGAACCGCCAGCCGGGGTCGGCGACCACCGCCCGCCGGATGACCTTCGGGATCTGCAGGGCGCCCCCGCCGTTGGTGACCCAGCGCCCGGTGACCGTGCCGTGCGCGAGGAACTCCGGCCTGAACCGCCCGTCCCGCACCCAGTCCTGCAGCCAGGACCAGCCGTGGGCCACCCGGATGCGGTACAGCTTCTTGTACTCGAGCAGCGGCTTCACGGCCGGATGGTCGAGGGACTCGATCTCCCAGCGCCTGGTCGACCGCACCCGGATCCCGGCCTGGCCGAAGGCCTTCACCACGTCGGCCGGCAGGTCGGGGCGGACACGGCGCCCGAAGGCGGCCGACACCTCGTCCGCCAGTTCCGCCAGCCGGCGGGGCTCGCCGCCGCCCGCGTACCGCTCGCCGAGCAGGTCGTCCAGGAGCGCGCGGTGCACCTGCGCGCTCCAGGGCAGCCCGGCCCGGTTCATCTCGGCGGCCACCAGCATCCCCGCCGACTCGGACGCCGTCAGCAGCCGCATCCGCGCCGGGTGCTCGGCCCGTTCGTGCCTGCGCTGCTGCTCCGCGTAGACGGCCAGGAGATCCGCCAGGGGCAGCCCCGCGGCCGCCCGCGGTTCGAACAGCGAGGACTGGGCGCCGGGCTCGGCCGAGCGTTGCGGCGGGTCCGGCGGGACGGGGCCGCCGCGCAGCCGGGCCAGCGCGGCGGCCGCCGACCGGGGCTCGCCGGACCGGCCCTCGTGGCCGAGCAGGAGCGTCTCGGCGTCCTCCACGTCGTAGCACCGGTCGACGCGCACGCCCGCGTCGAGCAGGCGCGGGTAGACCTCGGGCGTGGAACGCCAGACCCAGCGCACGACGTCGGGCCGCTCCCGCACGGCCCGCGCCAGATCCGGCTCGCGCAGCGACGGGCCGGCGGGCAGGCCGTCAGGACCGAGGGGGGCGAGTTCCACGCCACCGTCCTCGGCCGGAGCGAGTGCCCACCGGTCGGCCATGTCGCGAGTGTGGCAGGGGGGTCTGACAGTGCGGGGGAGGGTGCGGCGTGCGGCGCATGGCACGATCGAACGGTGAGCAGCACCAGCAGCGACCCGGCCGGCGCCGTCGAACGCGCCCTGCGGACCGCCCTCTACGACACGGCCGACGCGGCCCTCGACTCCGGAGCGTCCCTTCTCGCCGCCGACCCCGCCGCGGACGCGGAGCTCGCGCGGCGCGGCACCGAGTTCGTGGCGGCGCTCTGGCGGCGCGGCTGGCAGCCCGCTGACCTCGTGCGGATCGTGCGGCGCGACCTGGACGGCGCCCATGTGGGCCTCGTGGCGGCGCTGATCCGCGCGCAGGCGCGCGACGACCGGGCGCGCGGTCGTCGCTGGGCGGCGCAGCTGGCGGAGCTGCCGGCCGGGCCGCCCCCGTCCGCGGACCGCTTCTCGCACGCCACGGCGGTCCTGGAGCTCTACCGTCTGCTGCTGCGTCTGCCCGGCCTCGACCCTCTCGACGAGCCGGGGCGCGGGCACGGTCACCGGCGGGGGCCTGCGGCCGGGGCGCCCGCGGACTCCTCGGCCCGCATGCTCACCCGTATCCGCGCGCTGCTCGCCAAGGCCGAGGCGACGGGCTTCCCGGAGGAGGCCGAGGCGCTCACGGCGAAGGCGCAGGAGCTGATGGCCCGGCACAGCGTCGACGAGGCCCTGCTCGACGCCCGGGCCCCGGACCCGGACGCGCCGGGCGCCTGCCGGATAGGCGTCGAGCCGCCGTACGAGCAGGCCAAGGCGGTGCTGCTGGACGCGGTCGCCGACGCCAACCACTGCAGGGCGGTGTGGAACGAGCCGTTCGCCTTCTCCACGGTCGTCGGCTTCGAGGCGGACCTCGAGTCGGTGGAACTGCTGTACACCTCGTTGCTGGTGCAGGCGCAGTCGGCGATGGCCAAGGCGGAGGCGGCGCAGCGGGCGAGCGGCCGCCGGCGGACCAAGACCTTCCGGCAGTCCTTCCTCGCCGCGTACGCCCACCGCGTCGGCGCCCGCCTCACGGCCGCCGCCGGGACCCAGGTCTGCGACGACCTGCTGCCGGTCCTCGCCTCCCGCGAGGTCGCGGTCACCGCGGCGACGGACCGCATGTTCCCGCAGACGGTCTCCACCCGCCTGCGGGGCGTCACGGACGAGGCGGGCTGGACCGAGGGCGCCGAGGCGGCGGACCGGGCCCGCGTGCAGTCCCGGCCCCGCCTGCCGTGACCGCACGCCGGACGGATCGGGTCAGTCGCCGGCCGGGTGGAAGGCGCTGACCGTCGCGTCCGCCACGCCCTTGCTCTTGAGCGCGACGTCACCGTAGGACCAGGGGAAGTCCGCGGTGGACGAGGCCTTCGGCAGGCCGTACGCGACGGTCTTCACGGCGAGGGACTTCTCGCCGCTGCCCGCGCCGCGCACGTAGGTGATCGTGAAGGAGGCGGTGCCCTGCGCCGGGATGGTCAGGGGCTGCGGCGCGGCGGCCTCGTCCTGCGTCACGGTCGCGGAGGCCCCGCCGGCCTGGAGGTCGACCTTGGGGAAGCCGTCCAGGGTGCACTCCTTGCCCTTGTTGGTGAGTGTGACGGTGACGTTGCCGGTGTCCCCGGCGGCGGGCGCGGCGTCGACGGGGCCGACCTCCTGGCCGAGGTCGCCGGCCGCGCAGGCGGATCCGGCGGCCCCGGGGGACGCGGCGGCCTTGCTCGAGTCGCCGCCGGAGCCGTTGTCGTCCCCGCCTGAGCAGGCGGTGAGGAGCAGGGCCGCGGCGAGAGCGGTGACGGTGATGGGAACGGCGCGCATGTGTGGGTCCCTCGGGTCTGGTGACGGTGCTCGAAGGATCATCACGCACGCGCGCGGCCCCGCGTCGCGCGCCCCCGCCCCCGCCCCACCACCGCGCCGGCGCGACGGGGCCGGACGCGAACGAAGTGTCACCGCCGGTGACGCCCGTCGTGCGCGCCCGGCGCTTCAGCGCCGGGCAGTCGACAGGCTGCGGGCGGTGATGTCGCCGTAGGCGGTGGTGGCCTGGATGGCGAGGCCGGCGGCGGCGCCGTCGGCGTTGGCGAGGGAGTTGTGGATACGGCCGTAGGCGGTGCCGGCGTCGAGGGAGGCGGAGACTCCGTGGGCCGCGTCGACGGTGATGGCGCCGGCCTCGGTGCGCAGGACGACCGTGCCGCGCACGGCCTCGGCGATGTGCAGGTCGCCCTTCTGGGTGCTGATCCGGGCGGAGCCGGTGAGGCGGCCGACGAAGATGTCGCCGGCGAGAAGGGTGAGCCGGGCGCTCGCCGCCTCGTCGATCTTGACCGTGCCCTGCGCGCCCTCGAAGGCGACGTCGCCGAGCCGGCCGACGCCGCGGAACTCGCCGGCCGCGGTCGTCGCCTCGACGTGCGAGCCGACGGGCAGCTGGACGGTCACCTCGACGGCCCCGGAGGCGCCGAGGAGCTGGTTCTTCGAGGGGCCCGTGATCCGCAGGGCGCCGTCGGCGAAATCCACCGAGGTCTCCTGCGCCGCCTTCACGTCGCGGCCCTTGGCGGCGTCCGCGGGCAGCACCTCGACCGTGGTGTCGGCACGGTCGGCCGCGATGAACCGGACCCGTCCCGCGGGAACGTCGAGGACGACGGAGACCGGGGCGGCGGTGGCGAACTTCTGCATCGTGCTCTCCTGTGTTCGTTGCTGTTTCCGACATGGGAAAAGCTACGTTGCGTTCTCGACTTGGGCAACAAGTTCGTTGCGCAGAATTGCTATTCGTGCAGGTGAAGCTCATGTAATCGTTGCAACGGGATGCCGGGCAACGCAACGCGCGTGCCTTCGTTCGTTGCAATGCATGTCGGTGAACGCTAAATTGACGACATCGAGGCGCACGAAGGAGATCGAGGCGCACGAAGGAGGCCGTGATGCCGGGAGGCAGACTCACCCAGCAGGAACGTCAGCAGATCGCGTCGGGGCTGGCCGACGGCCTCGCCTACGCGGAGATCGCCAGACGTCTCGACCGTCCCACCTCGACGATCACGCGCGAGGTGATGCGCAACGGCGGCCCGACCGCCTACCGCGCCGACCTGGCCCACCGGGCGACCGAGCGCCGCGCCCATCGCCGCAGGCAGGCCGCGCCCCGCGGGCCGGACGCGTTCCCGCAGGCCCATGGACGCGACGCCGAGGCCGTGCGTGAGTACGAGGAGGCGTTCACGACGGTCCTCATGGCCTCGGGCATGCCG
Source organism: Streptomyces sp. SAS_272 (assembly GCF_052543235.1). Lineage (NCBI taxonomy): Bacteria > Bacillati > Actinomycetota > Actinomycetes > Kitasatosporales > Streptomycetaceae > Streptomyces > Streptomyces sp. SAS_272. The sequence continues at coordinate 23,216 of NZ_JBMNDR010000015.1, forward strand.
AAGATGATGTCCAGGGTCATGGCCTGCCTCACCCTCACCGACACGGGCAGCCTCACCGCGTCCGATCTCGTGCAGCGCCTCCAGGTCAGCCCCGCGTCCGTCTCCAAGGCGATCACGTACCTCGAGGAGCAGGCCTTCGTCCGCCGGGAGCGCGACGAGCGCCGCCGCGAGCGCTACGTGGTCGACGACGACGTCTGGTACCAGTCGATGCTGGCCAGCGCCCGGGCTCTGACCCAGGTGATCGACATCGCACGGCAGGGCGTCGGAATCCTCGGCCCCGCCTCCCCGGCCGCCGCCCGCCTCGAGAACATCGCCCGCTTCCTGGACTTCGTCGGCGAGAGCACCGTGCGGGCGGCGGAGCAGGCCCGCGCGGTGCTGCATACGAAGGCCGATGCCGCGGCGCGGCGAGGGGGCGCGGACGCGGGCCCAGCCGCCCGGGCTTCGATCCGCGAAGAGACCCCGCGGGCCCGGACGCCGCACTGAAGGACGGGCGGGCCGCCCACCGGCGCCGACGGGGCAGCAAGCCCGGCCGCCGACGGGGCCGCGGGCCGGCCTGTCCGTCGGGGGCCGACGAGGGGCGGGCCACGGGTGACCGGGGGTGATCGGGGGCTACCGGCCCGTCCGGAGGGCCCGTTCGTCCGGAGGGCCAGTCCGGTACGTCCGGCCGGTACGTCCGGCCGGTACGTCCGGCCCGTACGTCCGGGGCTATCCGATCCCGGCCGTGGGCAGACCCGACGGCCACTGACCGCCCTCCGCCCTGGTGAACGTCTCCTTGCCGGCCGCGCCGGTCCAGGTGACCTCGAGGGACTTCGCGTCGACGGAATCGACCATGCCGGTCGCCCGGTCGTCCTTCCCGACCGTGCACGTCAGGTGGATCATCTGCATGCCTCCCTTCTTGCCGGCGGTCCCGCTGCACACGCTCCCGCCGGTCACGAACAGGGCGGCCTGCTTCCCCGTGATGATCAGGGCGACGGCCTTGCCGTCGGTCGTGGCGAGCCAGCTGCCCTCCAGCTCGTCCGAGGCGGAGACGGAATCGGAGGGCGAGGCCGCGGCTCCGCTCGAACCGCCCCCGTCCGCCGTCGCCGGGGTGGTCGCGGAGCCGTCGCCGGACCCCCCGTCGCCGCTGCACGCGGTCAGCGCGAGCGCCCCCGCCAGCGCGGCGGCCAGCGCAGCGGCCCGCACCGGACGGCGGGACGCACCCCGCGAGAAGATCGCCGAAGTCACTGCAAGCTCCCGAGCTAGGACCGAAAAAACCTGGACCTCAAGGACCGCAGCAAGCTACCAGCAAGCCCCGGGAGCGGGCTGGGAGCCGTCTGTGACTACCAGGAGGACTTGCGCACCCCCGGCAGATGTCCCGCGTGCGCCCTCTCCCGCAGACCCACCCGGGAGAGCCCGAACGCCCGGAAGTACCCGCGCGGACGGCCGTCCACCTGATCCCGGTTGCGCACCCGCGTCGCACTGGCGTCCCGCGGCTGCGCACGCAACTCCCGTTGCGCCGACTCCCGTTCCGCGTCCGTCGACGACGGCCGCCGGACGGTCTCCGTCAGCTCGGCCCGCCGCGCCGCGTGCCGCGCGACGATCGCCCGGCGCCGCTCGTTCTTCGCGATCTTGCTCTTCTTCGCCATCAGACCCGCACCCCCCGCGCCCGGATGCGCGCCACGGCCGCCTCGACGCCGATCACGTCGACGGTCCTGATCCCCTTCGTGCTCAGCCGCAGCCGTACGTGCCGGCCCTCGCCCGGCAGCCAGTAGCGCTTGCTCTGGACATTGGGGTCGAAGCGGCGCGACGTGCGCCGGTGGGAGCGGGAGATGCGGTTGCCGAAGCCGGGCCGGGCGCCGGTCAGCATGCAGTGCGCGGACATGGGTGACGTACCTCTCCTGGAGCGCTATCGCTAATGGGATTCATTTTCAGTAACATAGCAGCATGGCTCGCAACGAACTCCGTCCGGTCGTCAGGCTCAAGTCCGCCGCGGGGACCGGATTCACCTACGTGACCCGAAAGAACCGCCGCAACGACCCCGACCGCCTGACCCTGCGCAAGTACGACCCCGTCGCCGGCCGTCACGTCGACTTCCGAGAGGAGCGCTGAACTCCATGCGCAACGAGATCCACCCGCCCTACGGCCCTGTGGTCTTCCGCGACCGTGCCGCGGACTACGCCTTCCTCACCCGGTCCACCATGAGCAGCGACCGGACGGTCGAGTGGGAGGACGGCGTCACGTACCCCGTCGTCGACGTCGAGATCTCCGACGTCAGCCACCCCTTCTACACCGGCACCGCACGCGTCCTGGACACCGCGGGCCGGGTCGAGCGCTTCGAGCGGCGTTACGGGAAGCAGGGCGGGGCGTGAGCCTGTCGGTCGTGATCGTCGGCGGGCTGCACGCCGACGCCCGCCGGGCGACGGTCGCGCGCCTGCTCGCCGACGTGCCCGGCTGCGTCGTCCTGCACCACGACCTCGCGACGGCCGCGGCGGGCACGGTCGTACGGACCGTCAGGGACGCCACCGGCATCCTCTCCGCCGGGGAGGCGCCCCTGGTCGACGACTGCGCCTGCTGCGCGCTGCGCGAGGATCTGGTGCCCGAGCTGCGCCGCCTCGCCGACGACGGCGTCACCCGCCTCGCGGTCGTCGAGCTGTGGGACTCGGTCGAGCCCAAGGCCATGGCCGAGGTGGTGGTCGCCGGCGGCCTCACGGTCACCGGCGTCGTCACCGCCGTCGACCCGGCGCTGCTCCTGCCCTGCCTCGGCAACGGCGACGACCTCGCCGACTGCGGTCTCGCCGCGGCCGCCACCGACCGGCGCACCGTCGCCGACACCTTCGCGCGGCAGCTGGAGTACGCCCCCGTGCTGGCCGTCGTCGACTCCGGGGAGGCCGACGACGAGGACCGCGAGCTGCTGGCGCAGCTGCATCCGACGGCCCGCCGGATCCGGGTCGTGCCCGGAGACCACGCGGCCCCGCGGTCGCCGCTGGCCGGCGCGGTGCTGGCCGGCTTCGACGCGGAGGCGGCCGCCGCGGCACAGCATCCCGCCTGCGCGCTGCTCCCCGCCGATGCCGACGCGCACGGTGTCGGCACCTTCGTCTGGCGCCGCCGCCGGCCGTTCCACCCGGAACGGCTGTACGCGGCGCTGGAGGACCTGACCTGTGCGGCCGCCCGCAGCCGTGGCCGGTTCTGGCTCGCCGACAAGCCCGACGTGCTGCTCCACTGGGACGCGGCGGGCGGCGCCCTGTGCGTGGAGTCGGCCGGCCCGTGGCTGGCGTCCCTCCCGGACGCGGCCTGGGACCTGGTCCCGCCGGTGCGCCGCGCGGCGGCCGCCCTCGACTGGCACCCCGAACACGGCGACTGCTGCCAGCACCTGGTCTTCACGTCCCCCGGCCTGGACCGCGACGGCCTCGCCCGGCTCCTGGAGTCCTGCCTGCTCACCGACGCCGAGTACGCCGCCGGCCGCACCGCCTGGAAGCGGCTGCCGCCCGCCTTCGACACCCTCCTGGAGGTCTGACCCGATGCCCCGCAAACCCGAGCGCAAGCCTGTCCAGGCCCGCCCCAACCCCCTCGACCGGGCAGGCGTCACCTACGTCGACTACAAGGACACCGAGCTGCTGCGGAAGTTCCTCTCCGACCGGGGCAAGATCCGCAGCCGCCGGGTGACCCGGGTCTCGGCCCGGCAGCAGCGCCGACTCGCCCGAGCCGTCAAGAACGCCCGTGAGATGGCCCTGCTGCCGTACGGCGCCGCACGCTGACCCACGCCCCGGGCGCCTCACGCACCGCTCGGGTCCCGGGGGCGTGCTCACCTGTCCTGTACACGCCGGTCCCGTCCACCCGGCCCCGGTGTGCACACGTCGCCTTCCGTAGTGCAGGTCCACCGTTCTGCCTGTGCCACCCCCCGCACCAGTACGAGCGGACACCCCACCAGCCGTCTACTTGCTCTGGCCGCTCGGACGCACCCGGGCCCCGGCAGTGAGCCGACCTCGCCCTGATGCTCCGGGCCGCCCCGCACCGCCCCCGCGCCGACCTCCGCGTCGTACGCGGGGGCGGTGGCCGTCGTCGTGGTGCGACGAGGTGCGGGGGAGTTGCGGGACATCACCGGGGCGCGGGTGGCGTCCGACCGGTCGGGCCGTGGTCGCATCGTGGCGCGGTCCCCTCGCGGACCGCCGACCGCGGGGCCGAGCGGACGGCGGGCGTCCGCCGGAACCGCCGCTCCGGGACGGCCCCCGCGGCCGTCGCGCCGCTCCCGGCGGGGCGATCCGATTCCACGTCGTTCCCGCGTCGACGGAACACGAAGGCGTCGGCGCGCGTCTGTCCCCGTACACGAGTAGTTCGATCCGGACGACCTTTCCGCGCACCTCCCGACGCCCGGCCGGACGGAACGACGTCGGTAAAGCAGGCGTCACAGCTGTAACCACTCAGGCACCGCGCGTGCACGTGCATCTGCTCATGCGACTGCATATGAACGGGGTTATGATCCGGGACAGTTGACAACGGCACCAATGGCCACACAAGCCAGTGCACCACCAGGGAGCGACCTGTGGACCACCACGTTGACGGGGGGCACGACGTGTACAACGGCATGACGGCCACACAGCTGTACGGGGTTGCCTGGCAGAAGAGCCGGCACAGCAACTCGCAGGGTTCCTGCGTGGAGTTCGCGAGACTGCCGGGCGGCGATGTCGCGGTGCGCAACTCGCGCTTTCCCGACGGCCCGGCGCTCGTCTACACACGCGCGGAGATCGAGGCCATGCTCCTGGGCATCAAGGACGGCGAGTTCGACCACCTGATCGGCAGCTGACGACCCCGCCCGGCGGCCCGCGCCGGACCTTTCGGCGGAAAACGGATCGCAACGCGCGTAGAAGCAGCGCGTCGACGCGGGCCGCGCTATGTCATTCGACGGGTGTGTGCAGCCGGAACAGCGCCCAGACGACCTTGCCGCCCAGGCTGCCGGAGAGCGGCTGCCAGCCCCAGCCGTCGGCGAAGGAGTCCACCAGGAACAGCCCGCGTCCGGACTCCGCGGAGAAGTCCTCGCCCTCCTGCGGCAGGGGGCTGTCGTGGCTGGGGTCGCGCACCGCGCACACCAGCCGCTCGGTCCAGCGCATCAGGTGCAGCCGCACGGGCGGATGCGCCTGGTCCGGCGTACGCGCGACGTCGTCGGACAGTCCGTGTCTCAGCGCGTTGGTCACCAGCTCCGAGACGACCAGACAGACGTCGTCGAACCGGTCGCCCACGTCCCACTGGCCGAGCGTGCGCTTGGTGAACTGCCGTGCCTCGCGCACCGCTTCGTAGCGGGCGGGCAGAGCGCAGGAGGCGGCGTTGGACACGGCCGCGGGATCAAGCGGCGGAAGGCCCTGCCGTAACGGCTCGAGCATGGTCGATCCATTCGTCCCCATGCGAGGCACTCCCGGGATTCGCGGTCGTTGCGATGCAGCGGTGGCGCGGGACCATGGTTTCTGATGCGCACTGCGGATGCAAGGGCAGATGCACGTGCACGTGACCGAAATGGACCCGCCCGTACCGCTTCTTGGCCATTTTTTCCGCCAACTTCTCTCCCATCACCGCCACTTCTCTTGCTTTCTCCTCACTCTTCCTTCGCATCGCACTGTGCGTATGCTTTGGATTCGTTCCATCTCTGTAATCGGACGAGTACTGCTCGAAGTGTTTTAGTGGCAGACTGCGGCCCCTAGGACGGCTGGGGAGGCTGGCGAACGTGAGCGCGGGAGAGCCCGGATCGGTGGTGCGGCGGATGCTGCTCGGCTCGCAACTACGACGGCTGCGTGAGGCCCGCGGCGTCACGCGCGAGGCGGCGGGATACTCGATCAGGGCGTCGGAGTCGAAGATCAGCCGGATGGAACTGGGCCGGGTGAGCTTCAAGACCCGTGACGTGGAAGACCTCCTGACGCTGTACGGCATCACGGACGACGCTGAGCGCCACGCGCTCGTCGGGCTCGCCCGCGAGGCCAACGTCGCGGGCTGGTGGCACAGCTACTCGGACGTACTGCCCAACTGGTTCCCCACGTACGTCGGCCTGGAGGGCGCGGCCGCCCTGATCCGTGTGTACGAGGTGCAGTTCGTGCACGGTCTGCTGCAGACCGAGGCGTACGCCCATGCCGTCGTCAGCCGCGGGATGAGGGGCGCGAGCGCCGCCGACGTCGACCGGCGCGTGGCGCTGCGCCTGGAGCGCCAGAAGTACCTCGTCGCCGAGAACGCCCCCGACTTCCACATCGTCCTCGACGAGGCCGCGTTGCGCCGGCCGTACGGCGACCGCGAGGTGATGCGCGGGCAGCTCCAGCATCTGATCGAGATCTCCGAGCGGCCCAACGTCCGTCTGCAGGTGATGCCGTTCAGTTTCGGCGGGCACGCCGGCGAGTCCGGGGCCTTCACCATCCTGAGCTTCCCCGAGTCCGACCTGTCGGACGTGGTCTATCTGGAGCAGCTCACCAGCGCCCTCTACCTGGACAAGCGCGAGGACGTCGCACAGTACGAGCTCGCCCTGAAGGAGCTGCAGCAGGACAGCCCCGGACCGGACGAGAGCCGGGACCTGCTCCGCGGCCTGATCCAGCTGTCCTGACGCCCGGTCCGCAGGGTTTCCCCCACGTGCTTCGGTAATCCCGCCAACTCCCTTGAAACACCCGTACGATGACGTGTGATCAGATCGTGACGTCGATCGGTCACAGACGTTCGCAGCAGGGGATTGAGGGATCACATGTCGTCGTCCTACTTCACCGACCTGGCCCAGCAGTACATCGACGGTAAGTGGCGTCCAGGGACGGGCTCCTGGGACATCATCGACTTCAACCCCTACGACGGCGAGAAACTCGCCTCGATCACCATCGCCACCGTCGACGAGGTCGACGAGGCCTACCGGGCCGCCGCCCGCGCGCAGCGGCAGTGGGCCGCCACCAACGCCTACGCCCGCCGTACGGTCTTCGAGAAGGTGCTGCGGCTGGTCGAGGAGCGCGAGGCGGAGATCAGCGAGATCCTCGTCGCCGAGGCCGGGGGCACCTTCGGCAAGGCCGCCTTCGAACTGCATCTCGCCAAGGAGTTCCTGCGCGAGTCGATCCACCTGTCGCTGCGCCCCGAGGGCCGCATCCTCCCCTCGCCGGTCGACGGCAAGGAGAACCGCGTCTACCGCGAGCCGGTCGGCGTGGTCGCCGTGATCAGCCCCTTCAACGTGCCGTTCCTGCTGTCGCTGAAGTCCGTGGCCCCCGCGCTGGCCCTCGGCAACGGCGTGGTGCTCAAGCCGCACCAGAACACCCCGATCTCCGGCGGTACCGTGATCGCCAAGCTGTTCGAGGACGCCGGGCTGCCCCCGGGCCTGCTGAACGTCGTGGTGACCGACATAGCCGAGATCGGCGACGCCTTCCTGGAGCACCCGGTCCCGCGGGTCATCTCCTTCACCGGCTCCGACAAGGTCGGCCGGCATGTCGCGACGGTCGCCGCCTCGCACTTCAAGCGGTCCGTCATCGAACTCGGCGGCAACAGCGCCTTCGTCGTCCTCGACGACGCCGACGTGGACTACGCGGTGGACGCCGCCGTCTTCAGCCGCTTCGTCCACCAGGGCCAGGTCTGCATGGCCGCCAACCGCATCCTGGTCGACCGCTCGCTCGCCGACGAGTTCACCGAGAAGTTCGTCGCCAAGGTGAGGACGCTGAAGGCCGGCGACCCGCGCGACCCGCAGACCCTCATCGGCCCGGTCATCAACTCCCAGCAGGCGGAGGCCGTTTCCGGCGCGGTCGCGCAGGCGATCGCCGAGGGCGCGACCGCCCTGCTGCACGGAACGACCACCGACAACCTCGTCGAGCCGTCGGTCCTCGCCGATCTTCCCCTCGACTCCGCCCTGCTGCAGCAGGAGGTCTTCGGGCCGGTCGCCTTCATCAACACCTTCGACGGCGAGGCGGAGGCGCTGCGCATCGCCAACGACACGCCGTACGGCCTGAGCGGCGCCGTCCACACCCGTGACGTCGAGCGCGGCGTCGCCTTCGCCAAGCAGGTCGTGACCGGCATGTTCCACGTCAACGACGCCACCGTGCACGACGAGCCGATCGTCCCGTTCGGCGGCGAGAAGAACTCCGGTGTCGGCCGCCTCAACGGCGAGAGCACCCTGGAGTCCTTCACCACCACCAAGTGGATCTCGGTCCAGCACGGCCGCAGCGGCTTCCCGTTCTAGGGCGCGCTCCGGGGCGGACGGACGTCCGGGCGCCCGCGGGGCGCCCGGACGCCACGCCCTAACCTGGGCGCATGTCAGCGATCCGTCTCCTCGTCCTGGGCGCCGTGCGCCAGCACGGGCGGGCCCACGGCTACCAGGTGCGCAGCGACCTGGAGTACTGGGGCGCCCACGAGTGGTCCAACGCCAAGCCGGGCTCGATCTACCACGCCCTGAAGCAGATGGCGAAGCAGGGCCTGCTGCGTGAGCACGAGACGGCCCCGTCCACCGCGGGCGGCCCGCCGCGCACCGAGTACGAGGTCACCGAGGCGGGCGCCGAGGAGTACTTCCGGCTGCTGCGCGAGGCGCTGGTCTCCTACGACCAGAAGACGGACCTGAAGTCGGCCGCCATCGGCTTCGTGGTGGACCTCCCGCGGGCGGAGGCCGTCTCGCTCCTGAAGGAGCGCGTGCGCGGCATCGACGCGTGGCGTTCGGCCGTCACCGAGCACTACGTCCCCGAAGCCGGCCCCGGTCAGCTGGGCCACATCGGCGAGATCATGAACCTCTGGGTCCACACGGCCGACGCCGAGGCGGAGTGGGCCCGCGGCCTGATCGCGCGCATCGAGGGCGGGGCCTACACCTTCGCGGGTGAGGGCGAGCCGTTCGTCGGCGTGCTCGCGCCGGGCGAGGAGAACCCGTACGCGACGCGGGAGCGGCACCCGGACGACTGGCGCTGATCAAGTTTGACTACTGGGGTCGGGTGCGGTTACTTTTGCCTCTGTAGTCAAGTTTGCCTAGTCGAGAAGTGGGGGCTTCCATGGCCGACACGGCGATCACCGTCGACGGCGTCCACAAGAGGTACGGGGAGACGCGCGCACTGGACGGGCTCGACCTCGCGGTGGCCCGCGGCGCCGTGCAGGGGGTGCTCGGACCGAACGGCGCGGGCAAGACGACCCTGGTCAGAATCCTGTCCACGCTGCTGCGGCCGGACGCCGGACGCGTCGAGGTGGCCGGCCACGACGTGCTGACCGAGGCCCGGGAGGTCCGTCGGCGCATCGGCCTGCTCGGCCAGTACGCCGCCCTCGACGAGGAGCTGGACGGCCGGCAGAACCTGGAGCTGTTCGGGCGTCTGCACCGTCTCGGCGCCCGTCACGCGCGCGTGCGCGCCGCCGAACTCCTCGAGCGCTTCGGCCTCGCCGACACCGGCCGCAAGCCCGTCCGCTCCTACAGCGGCGGCATGCGCCGCCGGCTGGACCTCGCCGCCTCCCTCATCGGCGGCCGGCACGGCGCCGACCCCGAGGTGCTCTTCCTGGACGAGCCGACCACCGGGCTCGACCCGCGCGGGCGCGCCGAGGTCTGGTCCGCGGTCCGCTCGCTGGCCGGCAACGGGACGACGGTGGTGCTCACCACCCAGTACCTGGAGGAGGCCGACCAGCTGGCCGACCGCATCTGCGTCGTCGACCGCGGCCGGGTGATCGCCGACGGCACGCCGGACGAGCTCAAGGCGCTGACCGGCGGCGACCGCATCGACGTCGTCCTGCGCGACGCGGGCCTCCTGGGGGCGGCCCGCGCCCTGCTGCCCCTGCCCGAGGCGGGCGTCACCGTCGACGCCGACCGCCGTCTGCTCAGCGCACCCGTCACCGACCGGATGGCCGCCCTCTTCGGCGTCGTCCGCGCCCTGGAGGAGGCCGGCGTCGAGGCGGAGGACGTGGCCCTGCGCCGCCCCACGCTGGACGAGGTCTTCCTGCACCTGACCGGGCGCGAGGACCGCGCGGACGACCCTGTGAAGGAGGCCGTGTGAGCGGCTACGCGTACGCACTGACCGACTGCTGGACCATGACCCGCCGTGAGCTCGCCCACTGGGCACGCAGGCCGGGCCGGCTGGCCGTCGGGTTCGTCTTCCCGGTGATGCTGCTGCTGATGTTCGGCTACCTGATCGGCGGAGGTCGAGGGGTCGGCGGCGACTACCTCGACTACCTGATGCCCGGCATGCTCGCGCTCACCATGGCGTTCGGCCTGGAGGGCACGATGCTCGCCGTCACCCAGGACCTCGACAAGGGCGTCATCGACCGCTTCCGCGCGATGCCCACGGCCGACGGCGCGGTCCTGGTGGGCCGTTCGGCCGCCGACATGCTCCAGTCGGCCGTGAGCCTCGCCGTGCTGATCGCCGTCGGCCTGGCGCTCGGCTGGCGGCCCCAGGGCGGACCGGGCGCCTTCCTGGGCGCGCTGGGCCTTCTCCTCCTCTTCCGGTTCGCGATGCTGTGGGTCGGCATCCATCTGGCGCTGGTGGCCAGGACGCCGGAGACGGTGCAGGCCGTGCAGATCCTCGTCTGGCCGATCGGCTTCCTCTCCAACGCCCTCGCCGTGCCCACGTCCATGCCGGGCTGGCTGGGCACGGCCGTCGAATGGAACCCGATGTCCCGGACGGCGACGGCGGTGCGCGACCTGTTCGGCGGCGCGGGCGCGGACCCCGGCCATGTGTGGCCGGCCGTGGGCTGGCCGCTGGCCCTGCTGGCGGTCTTCTTCCCGCTGGCGGTACGGAAGTTCACCCGCATGAGCCACTGAGCGCCGGTGGCGGGACGGACGGGACCCGGTCGCCGCGGACCTGACCCGTTTCCGTGGCGCCGGCGCCTCCCGAGGACCCGAGCCGGGTGTCAGCGCACCGAGGTCCCGTCCGCCCGCAGCTGCATCTGCGGCCGCCCCGTCACCAGCAGCCAGGCCGGCAGCGAGGCGATGCAGAGCAGGGCGATGATCGAGGGCGAGGCGACCAGGACGGCGGCGACGAAGAGGCTCACCCAGCCCTGCCGGGTGATGGCCAGGAGGATGCCCAGCACCCCCGTGGCCACGCCCACCGCGGGATGGACGCCCGGCACCAGTGCATGGGCGGTGAGACCGAGGGCGGAACCGACGAACACGGCCGGGAAGATCCGTCCGCCCCGGAATCCGGAGGTCGCGGCGACCACCAGCGCGGCCGTCTTCACCACCGTCATCGTGGCGAACTGGCCGGCCGTCCAGCCGTCGGGGTCGGCGGCGAGCTGCGCGACCTCGTCCAGCCCCTTGAAGAGCGTCAGATGGCCGCCCACGGCCGCCAGCAGGCCCAGCACGACCCCGCCGGCCGGGAGGATCAGCATCGGGTGCCGCAGCCGCGCGAACGCGCCGTGGACGTACGGGAAGGCGTAGACGCCGCACATGCCGAGGAGCGCGCCCGCCGACGCGACCACCGTCGCCGCCAGCAGGTCGGCCCAGCCGGGCTGCCCGAACGGGGGCAGGTGCATGTCGAAGCTGGGCTCGGCCACCAGAGTGGTCGTCATCGCGCCGGCCGCGGCGGCGACCAGCGGGGTGAAGACGCTGTCCCACAACGGCCCCTTCGTCTGCCGTCCCGCCAGGGCCTCGGAGATCAGCAGCGCCGCCGCCACCGGCGTGCCGAAGAGCGCGCCGATGGTCGCCGCCTCCGCGAGCATCACCCACACCGCGCCCGGCGCGGTCGGCCGGAACCGGTGACCCAGCCAGAAGACGACCGCCACGTTGACGGCGATGATCGGGTTCTCCGGACCCAGGCTGGGCCCGCCCGCCAGCATCAGCGCCGTCGCCACCAGCAGCCCGGGGAGAACCACCGGCGGCAGCACCTTCGCGTCCAGCCCCATCGTGGCCGGATCGGGACCGGCGTGCCCGGGAGCCTTCCACACCACCAGTCCCACCAGGACGCCCGTCATGGTGAGCATGACCATCATCCAGAGCACGGAGTACCGGCCCACGCCCAGCGCGTCCGGGAGGTTCTGCCACAGCACGTGCTGGAGCTGGTCGGCCGCCCCCTCCACCAGCAGGAGCATCAGGCTCGCCAGCACCCCGATGACGAGAGCGGGCAGGATCGACGGCAGCAGGGTGCGTGCCGGGGTCGCCGGAGGGCGGGGCGACTGCTCTGCGGTGTCCTGGGCCACGGGCTCACGATAAGCGGGCAAAGCGGACATGACATCCGGGCCGCGGCAGACGGGGAGGGGCCCGGGACGGGACCGGGAGGGGAAGCGGCAGTCGAGCGCCTTGCACCTGACGCGGCGTGAGGACGCACCGTGGAGCGCGTACCGAGAAGGGAGCGGACGAAGTGAGCTACTCCGTAGGACAGGTCGCCGGATTCGCCGGTGTCACGGTGCGCACGCTGCACCACTACGACGACATCGGCCTGCTCGTCCCCGGCGGGCGCAGCCACGCGGGACACCGGCGCTACGACGACGCCGACCTCGACCGGCTGCAGCAGATCCTGTTCTACCGCGAGCTCGGCTTCCCGCTCGAGGAGGTCGCGGCCCTGCTCGACGACCCGGCGGCCGACCCGCGCGCGCACCTGCGCCGCCAGCACGAACTGCTGACCGCCCGGATCGAGAAGCTGCAGAAGATGGCCGAGGCCGTGGAACACGCCATGGAGGCGAACAAGATGGGCATCAACCTCACGCCCGAGGAGCGGTTCGAGGTCTTCGGAGACAAGGACCCCGAGCAGTACGCCGAGGAGGCGGAGCAGCGCTGGGGCGGCACCGAGGCTTACGCCGAGTCCCAGCGGCGGGCCGCCCGCTACACCAAGGAGGACTGGAAGCGCGTCCAGGCCGAGGTCGACGACTGGAGCGGGCGCTACGCGGCGCTGATGGACGCGGGAGAGCCGCCGGCCGGTGAGGCGGCCATGGACATGGCCGAGGAACACCGGCGGCACATCACCGCCTGGTACTACGACTGCCCCTACGAGATGCACGTGTGCCTGGGCGGGATGTACGTCGCCGACGAGCGCTTCAAGGCGTACTACGACTCGATGCGCCCCGGGCTCGCCGCGCACCTCGAGGAGGCGATCGCGGCGAACGCGGCGCGGCACGCCTCGTAGGGCGTCCAGAGCGTCCAGGGCGTCCAGGACGTCCGGGCGTCCAGGGCGGCCGGGAAGTCCGGGCTTCCCGGGAGCCAGGGAGACCCTGCGGTCCTGGCTCGGGGTCACTCCCGGGTCAGGACCACCGCCGTCCCGTAGGCGCACACCTCGGTGCCCACGTCGGCCGCCTCCGTCACGTCGAAGCGGAACGCCAGCACGCCGTTGGCGCCGCGCGCGCGTGCCTGCTCGACGAGCCGTTCCATGGCCTGGTTGCGGGTCTCCACGAGGGTCTTCGTCAGGCCCTTGAGCTCACCGCCGATCATCGACTTCAGGCCCGCGCCGATCTGGCTGCCCAGGTGCCGGGAGCGCACGGTCAGCCCGAAGACCTCGCCGATGACCTGCTGAACCCGGAAGCCGGGTACGTCGTTCGTGGTGACGACCAGTACGTCCGGCTCGGGGCCCTGCCCGCCGCCGTAATCATCGATGCCCATGTTCACAGGTTTGCCCAGGGAGAGGCACAGTGCATCCTGGGGGAGCCCCTGGGAACCTGGCCCCGCGGCGCCGCGTTGATAGCTTTGGGCGGCCAGGTCGCCCACCGACCGCCTTCACCCCTCAGGAGCCCGGAACCCGTGACTACCCTCGCCCTCGGCCCCGAGTGGATTACTCCGGACTATCTGATCTCGACGTTCGGTCTGGCCGGCATCCTGGTCATCGTCTTCGCCGAGTCGGGCCTGTTCGCCTTCCTGCCGGGCGACTCCCTGCTGTTCACCGCCGGTCTGCTGGTCGCCGACGGCAAGTGGATCCACCAGCCGCTGTGGCTGGTGTGCACCCTGATCGTGGTCGCGGCCGTCCTCGGCGACCAGGTGGGCTATCTGATCGGCAAGTTCTTCGGACCCAAGCTCTTCAGCCGGCCCGACTCCAAGCTCTTCAAGCAGGAGAACCTGGAGAAGGCCCACGAGTTCATCGAGCGGCACGGCCCCAAGGCGATCGTCCTGGCCCGCTTCGTCCCCATCGTCCGCACCTTCGCGCCGATCATCGCCGGCGCAGGCCGCATGAAGTACCGCACGTTCATCACGTACAACGTGATCGGCGGCGTCCTGTGGGGCACGGGAGTCACGGTCGCGGGCTACTTCCTCGGCCAGATCGACCTCATCAAGGAGAACGTCGAGGCGATCCTGGTCCTGATCGTCCTCATCTCGGTCGTCCCGGTGATCATCGAGGTCCTCAAGGCCCGCAAGGAGGCCCGCAACGCCCCGGCCGCGCAGGAGCCCGCCCTGCGGCAGGCGCAGCAGCAGCCGTACGGGCAGCCCCCGGTCATGGACGACGCCACGACCCAGCTCCGCCGCATCGACCAGCACCAGCCGTACGGCGACCAGGGCCACCACGAGCACCAGGGCCAGGGCCAGGGCCACCACGAGCACCAGGGCCAGGGCCAGGGCCACCACGAGCACCAGGGCCAGGGTCAGGGCCACCAGAACGGGCAGGACCCCCGGAGCGGCCAGGGCCAGACCTACGAGAACGAGTACTACGGCCGGCAGTACCCGCACCAGCAGCAGTACCCGCAGGAGTGGCAGCAGCAGCCCCCGCAGCAACAGCAGCCGTACGGCGGCCCCCAGCACAACGGCCAGTACCCCCACAACCAGGGCTACTAGGGCGCCCGGAGGGCGGGGGCGTCAGAACCCCCGCGTCCTCTTGGCCGCTCGTCGCTTGTCGGCGGAGCCCACTCGCAGGAACAGCCGCGAGACCTCGGAACCGAGGTTCACCCCGATGGCGATGGCCATCGCCAGTGCCGCGGCCTTGGTGATCGACACCAGCCCCGCGTCCACGTCGTTCTGCGCGATCGACAACAGCCCGAAGTACGTGGCCGATCCGGGCAGCAGCGGCCCGATCGCGGCGGTCGTGTAGGGCAGCGCGGACGCGAACCGGTAGCGCGAAAGCAACTGCCCGAACAGCCCGACCACCCCGGCCGCGACGGCTGTGGAGGCCACCGGCGAGATGTCGCCGGCGTAGCGCATCGCGCCGTACACCGACCAGGCCACCCCGCCGTTCAGCGTCACGGCCAGCACGGTGGACCGTTCCTGCTGGAGCAGCACCGCGAACGTCAGGGACAGCAGCATGGACGCGCCGATCTGCCACAGCGGCCGATTGGAGACGCCCAGCGACACATCCGGGTTCAGATGCGCGCCGAGCTGCACCCCGACGTAGAGCATCACCAGCACGCCGGCCACGATGCCCACGAAGAAGTACATGACCTCCAACAGGCGTGCGGCCGCGGTGATGTAGAAGCCCGTCAGGCCGTCCTGGACGCCCGCCACCAGCGCCCGGCCGGGCAACAGCGCGAACAGACCGCCGGTGATGACCGCGGACGCCTTCACATCGACGTCCGCCAGCGTCAGCGCGATGCCGATCGCGGCCGGCGGCATCGCCGCCACCAGGAACTGGTAGAACTCCGGCAGTCCGCGCCCCGCGCACAGCCACGCCAGCCGGTCGCCGAGCATCGCGCCGAGCACGGCCGCCACGAACACCACCGCGTCACCGCCGACCAGCACCGAGGCCGCGCCCGCGAGCAGTCCGCTCGCCGACGTCAGCACCCAGGTCGGGTAGGGGTGCCGGTTGCGGCGGATCTCGGCGAGACGCCGGTAGGCGTCCTCCAGCGAGAGATGGGAGTCGGCGTCGCTCAGGTCGTCCACGAGCTGGAAGACGGCCGCCAGACGTGTGTAGTCGGTGCCCCGGCGGCGCACCGTCCGCGAGGCCGTCACCGGGTCCTCCACCAGGGACGGCTGGTACGAGATGGCCAACAGCGTGAACGTGACGTTGGGTTCGCAGCGGTCCAGCCCGTAGGAGCGGCAGACCGCGAACATCGCGGCCTCCACGTCCTCGGCGCCCTCCCCGCCCGCCAGCAGCAGTTCGCCGATGCGCAGGGTCAGGTCGAGCACGCGCGGGACGGCCGGACCGCCCTCCTCCGTCTTCGGCCCCGGCTCCGGCGCGGGCCGCTCGGTGACCGGCATGCGCAGCATCGTGCGCATCCGGTCCTGCCAGGGCAGGTCCTTGATCAGGCTCACCATCGGGACGCCGGAGGGCGGGGTGAAGGCGGCCGGCGCCTCACGGGCGCTGTAGGTGCTCGGCACGCTGAACGCCGATCCCTCGCCGTCCCCGGCGGCCGGCTGGCTCACGTCCAGCCCCCGCGGAACGGCGAACTCCGAGGTGGTCTCGGATTCCCCGCCGGTTCTGGGGACGGTGAGCCCCACCGGCATCGCGAACTCGGACGTGATCTCGGGATCGAAGGCGCTCCTCGCCTCGTCCGACTGCGGTTTGCGGTTCTCCGCCTCCGACACTGAGCAACGCTCCCTGAACGACACCTTCCGTAGGCCTCAGTATGCGCACAGACGCCCGAGAGGGCCGCACACGCATGCGTGCGGCCCTCTCGACGACATCAGGCGACCGGGGCCTCAGTGACCGCCCTGGTCCTTGAAACGCTTGTAGGACCGCTCGATCTCGGCTTCGGCGTCGGTGCGGCCGACCCAGTCGGCGCCCTCGACGGACTTGCCGGGCTCCAGGTCCTTGTAGACCTCGAAGAAGTGCTGGATCTCCAGGCGGTCGAACTCCGACACGTGGTGGATGTCGCGCAGGTGCTCCACACGCGGGTCCGTCGACGGGACGCACAGCAGTTTGTCGTCGCCGCCGGCCTCGTCCGTCATCCGGAACATGCCGATGGCGCGGCAGCGGATCAGACAGCCCGGGAACGTGGGCTCGTCCAGGATGACCAGCGCGTCCAGCGGGTCACCGTCCTCGCCGAGGGTGTTCTCGACGAAGCCGTAGTCGGTCGGGTAGGCGGTCGAGGTGAAGAGTCGACGGTCCAGGCGGATCCGACCGGTCTCGTGGTCCACCTCGTACTTGTTCCGCGAACCCTTCGGAATCTCGATCGTGACGTCGAACTCCACCGGTGGCTCCTCCATGATCAACACATAGTTCTGGTGGTTAAGTGTCCCTCACGCAGGTGTGTGATCGCGAAAGGGGCTGGTGTTCGTGCCAGAGCTGAGGCCTTGGCGGGCCGCGAGACCGCACGTGGTGCGGGTCACGGACGCCGTACGACCGCGTCTGGCACGGGCCGCAGGGATCGTACGGCCTCGTCTCGCGCGCGTGGCGGCGACCGCGAGACCGCGGGTCGCACGGCTCGCGCGGGTCGCGAAGCCGCAACTCGCGCGGCTCGCCGGGACCGGTCCGAACGCCCGTTCCTGGCAGTACGGCGCGGGCGCGGCGACCGTCGGGCTGGCGCTGGCCGCCGGTGTGGTGACCGTCGCCGGTCCCTGGGACTCCACCGGTCAGCGTACGGCCGAGCGGGACCGGGCGACCGCCCTCGCACGGACGGGTGGCGGAGATCACGGGCGCACGGCGGATTCGTCCCGTACGTCCGACACCGCGGCCGGAGCGCCCCGCCCCGCCCCCAGCGCCGCCTCCGTCCTGGTCGGCCTCGGCGGCGGGGGCGCCGACGTCGTCAAGTCCGCCCCGAACGCCCTGCCGACGGGCGCCGGCGTCGCGGGCGTGCTGACCCCGCTCCTGGCCGACCCGGTCCTCGGCGCCCGGCACGCCGCCGCGGTCGTCGACGTCGCCACCGGCAGGCGCCTGTACGGCGCCGGCGCCGGGACGGGCCTGACGCCGGCCTCCACCACGAAGATCGCCACCGCGGTCGCCGCGCTCTCCGCGATGGGCGGCGAGCACCGCCTCACCACCCGCACCGTGCTCGAACCCGACACCCGGGAGCTCGTCCTCGTCGGCGGCGGCGACCCCACCCTCACGGCCCGCGACGACGACGGCGCGGGCTGGGCAGGCCTGCGCACCCTGGCCGCGTCCTCCGCCGCCGCCCTGAAGAAGCGCGGCCTCACCCACGTCACCCTGTCGTACGACACGACCCTGTACGCGGGCAGCGAAGTTCACCCCATCGGGCCCAACGGCAACCTCGCCCGCGTCACCGCCCTTTCCGCCGACGAGGGCCGCCCCGACGACTCCACCAGCGGTCCGGTCACGCGGGTGCCCGACCCCGCGGCCGACGCGACCCGCACGTTCGCCGCGTTCCTGAAGGCCGACGGCATCACCGCCACGCCCCCCGGCCCCTCCAAGGCCACCACGCGCGCGAAGAGCCTCGCCTCGGTCTCCTCGCCGCCGCTGTCGGTCCTGGTCGAGCGGATGCTGACCAACAGCGACAACGACATCGCCGAGGCCCTCGCCCGCCACACCGCCCTCGCGACCGGCGTCCGCGCCGACTTCGCGGGCGGCGGCGCCGCGGTCCGGGCCCAGTTGAAGAAGCTCGGGCTGCCGACGGCCGGCGTCCGCATCATGGACGGCAGCGGACTCGACCGACAGGACCGGATCACCGCGAACCTGCTGACCGCCCTCCTGGTGAAGGCCGGCGACCCGGCCCGCCCCGACCTGCGCCCCGTCCTCACCGGCCTGCCCGTCGCCGGCTTCACCGGCACTCTCGCCGACCGTTACTCGGACGGCGCGGCCGGCGTCGTCCGCGCCAAGACCGGCACCCTGACCGGCGTCAACGCCCTCGCCGGCACGGTCGTCGACAGGGACGGACGGCTCCTCGCCTTCGCCTTCCTGGCCGCCGGCACGACCGACCCGGGGGCGGCGCAGGCGGCGCTGGACAGGGCGGCCACGGCGCTCGCGGGCTGCGGCTGCCGCTGACGACGGCCGTGGCCCCCACCCCTGAGGCACCCCCGGCGCCGACCCTGACATCTCCCTGACCGGCCTCTCGCGGCCTGCCCCCGGCGGCGGCGCTCACGTACGGTTGACGCATGACGAGCATCGGTGGTGCTGCATCTGCGGGGATGGTCGACTGGAATCTGGCGGTGGCGACCGCGACCCGGCTCGTGCGGCCGGGTCCCGAAGTCAGCCGCGACGAGGCACGGGCCGTCGTCGCGGAACTGCGCCGGCACGCCAAGGCCTCGGAGGCGCACGTCCGGGGCTTCACCCGGATGGCCATCGAGGAGATCCACGACACCCCCATCCTCGTCGTCGACCGCCCCGGCTGGGTGCGGGCCAACGTCGCCGGCTTCCGGGAGATCCTCAAACCCCTCCTGGACAAGATGCAGGAACGCCGCGGCAACAGCCCCGGAGGCGCGGTCCTCGGAGCCGTCGGCGGCAAGGTCACCGGCGTCGAACTCGGCATGCTCCTCTCCTTCCTGTCCTCCCGCGTCCTCGGCCAGTACGAGACCTTCGCCCCGGCCACCCGCGAACTCCCCGCCGGCGCGAGCGGCGGCGGCCGTCTCCTGCTCGTCGCGCCGAACATCGTCCACGTCGAACGCGAACTCGACGTCGACCCCCACGACTTCCGCCTCTGGGTGTGCCTGCACGAGGAGACGCACCGCACGCAGTTCTCCGCCGTCCCCTGGCTGCGCGACCATCTCGAGGGCGAGATCCAGTCGTTCCTGGGGGAGACCGACGTCGACCCGTCGACGTTCCTCGAGCGGGTCCGGGAAGCCGCCCAGTCCCTCGCGGGCGGCCGTCCCGAGGGCGAGGAGGACGACGGGGGCCGCTCCCTGGTCGAACTCGTGCAGACGCCCGCCCAGCGCGAGATCCTCGCCCGCCTCACCGCCGTGATGTCCCTCCTCGAGGGCCACGCCGACTTCGTCATGGACGGCGTCGGCCCCGAAGTCGTCCCGACGGTCGCCGAGATCCGCGAGAAGTTCCAGCAGCGCCGCGCCAAGGGCGCCTCCCGGCTCGACATCGCCCTGCGCAAGCTCCTCGGCCTCGACGCCAAGCTCAAGCAGTACCGGGACGGCGAACGCTTCGTGCGGGCCGTCGTGGAACAGGTCGGCATGGACGGCTTCAACCGCGTATGGACCTCCCCGAACACACTTCCGACCAAGGCCGAGATCGGCAAACCGGCGGACTGGGTCGCGCGGGTGCACCGCAAGGCCGAGTCGTGAACCGCGAAAACGGGCAGGAACCTGATCCGGCCGACGGCAGGCGAACGCCCCTTCAATCACCCGTCCGAGGGACCGTCGGCCCCGGGTAGGCGTGCAATGCTCGGGGAACGCCCCGGTTCTGTCACCATCTACACACTCTGAGTGACCGAACCCGGGCTCAGCCCCCGAAAACTTCATGAAGGGAACCGGACAATGGGTCCCCATCCTGCGGTCGCGGCGATACGCCTGGCGGTCCGCCGCGTACTCCACGACGTCCTCAACGACCACACCGCCCCCGAAGCGAGCGCGCACGACCAGCGTCCGTCGCCGCTCGTGCTCGTGGCATGCTCCGGCGGCGCCGACTCCATGGCCCTCGCCTCCGCCCTCGCCTTCGAGGCCCCCCGGCTCGGCATCCGCGCCGGCGGCGTCACCGTCGACCACGGTCTGCAGCCCGGCTCCGACCTGCGCGCCGCTGAGGTCATCCTGCGCCTGCGCGAACTCGGCCTCGACCCCGTCGAGTCCACCGCCGTGACCGTCGGCCGCGAAGGCGGCCCCGAGGCAGCCGCCCGCGACGCCCGCTACAGCGCCCTCGACGCGGCCGCCGAGCGCCACGGCGCCGCCGCGGTCCTGCTCGGCCACACCCGCGACGACCAGGCCGAGACGGTCCTGCTCGGCCTCGCCCGCGGCTCCGGCATCCGCTCCCTGTCCGGCATGGCAGCCGTCTCCGGCGGACCGGGGGCCGCGCGTCGCTATCGCCGCCCCTTCCTCCAACTCGACCGGCAGACCGCCCGCAAGGCCTGCATGGTCCAGTCCCTGCCCGTCTGGGACGACCCGCACAACGCCGACCCGGCCTACACCCGCTCCCGGCTCCGCCACGAAGGACTGCCCGCCCTGGAGAAGGCCCTGGGCAAGGGCGTCGTCGAAGCGCTCGCCCGGACGGCCCAACTCTCCCGCGACGACGCCGACGCGCTCGACGCCTGGGCCGGCCAGGCCGAGTCCTCCGTACGGGACGCGGCCGGTCTGCTGGAGTGCGCCAAGCTGTACGCCCTGCCGCCCGCCGTGCGCCGCCGCATCCTGCGCCGCGCCGCGATCCAGGCGGGCGCCCCGGCCGGTTCCCTCTTCGCCCGGCACATCGAAGAGGTCGACCGGTTGATCACCGGATGGCGCGGCCAAGGGGTCATCAATCTCCCCGGCAAAGTCGTCGCCCAGCGCCAGGGTGGCAGACTGGTGATTCGGCAAGGCTGATCCGGCCCCTCCGCCAGGACCGCGTACGTGGTCGTCGTGGGCGGTCCCGGCGGCCGGTGGGACAACCGAAAGTGATGCGGGTGGACGCGAAAGACATGGGCACCGACCTCAAAGAGGTGCTCATCACCAAGGAAGAGATCGACGCGAAGCTGGTCGAACTGGCCGCGAAGATCGACGCGGAGTACGCGGGCAAGGACCTGCTCATCGTCGGTGTCCTCAAGGGCGCGGTGATGGTCATGGCCGACCTCGCCCGGGCCCTGTCCACCCCCGTCACCATGGACTGGATGGCTGTGTCGTCCTACGGCGCGGGCACCCAGTCCTCCGGTGTGGTGCGGATCCTCAAGGACCTCGACACCGACATCAAGGGCAAGCACGTCCTCATCGTCGAGGACATCATCGACTCCGGCCTGACCCTGTCCTGGCTGCTGTCCAACCTGGGCTCGCGCGAGCCCGCCTCGCTCAAGGTGTGCACGCTGTTGCGCAAGCCCGAGGCCGCCAAGGTGGCCATCGACGTCGAGTGGGTCGGCTTCGACATCCCGAACGAGTTCGTGGTCGGCTACGGCCTCGACTACGCCGAGAAGTACCGGAACCTCCCGTTCGTCGGTACGCTCGCGCCCCACGTCTACGGCGGCTGAACCCGAAAAGCCCAAGCCCCGTACGAAGATCGGGAACCCCGGCGGGCGTCACGCCGTTGGAGCATGCAGA
Organism: Streptomyces sp. SAS_272; assembly: GCF_052543235.1. Taxonomy (NCBI): domain Bacteria; kingdom Bacillati; phylum Actinomycetota; class Actinomycetes; order Kitasatosporales; family Streptomycetaceae; genus Streptomyces; species Streptomyces sp. SAS_272. Next base: position 45,045 of record NZ_JBMNDR010000015.1, read on the forward strand.
CGGGTGCGCCAGCCGTCCCGTGCGGCTTTGCGCGACGAAGCTGGGGTACCGTCAGAAGAACTGTCTTATCAAACTCACTATGGCAGGAGGGACGGGGCGACACCGCTCCGTATGGATGGACGTGAAGCGATACTTCCGTGGGCCGGTCATGTGGATCGTGCTGGCCGTCCTTGCCGTGGTCGTGTTGATGCAGGTCGTCGGCTCGTCCGGCGGCTACAAGACGGTGGACACCGGCCAGGTCATTGCAGCGATCAACGACAACAAGGTCGAGTCGGCCAAACTCACCACCGGTGACGAGCAGACCATCAAGGCCACGCTCAAAGACGGCGTGAAGATCAAGGGCAGCTCGAAGATCCAGGCGAGCTACATCGGCGATCAGGGCGTGACGATCGCCAACACGCTGCAGACCAAGTACCAGGACAAGCAGATCCCGGACGGCTACACGGTCTCTCCGACGAAGCAGAACGCCTTCGTCGGGATCCTGCTGTCCCTGCTCCCCTTCGTCCTCATCGTGGTCGTCTTCCTGTTCCTGATGAACCAGATGCAGGGCGGCGGCTCCCGGGTCATGAACTTCGGGAAGTCCAAGGCCAAGCTCATCACCAAGGACACCCCGAAGACGACGTTCGCCGACGTCGCCGGCTCCGACGAGGCCGTCGAGGAACTCCACGAGATCAAGGAGTTCCTCCAGGAACCGGCGAAGTTCCAGGCCGTCGGCGCCAAGATTCCCAAGGGCGTGCTCCTGTACGGCCCGCCCGGCACCGGCAAGACGCTCCTCGCGCGCGCCGTCGCCGGCGAAGCGGGCGTCCCGTTCTACTCGATCTCCGGTTCCGACTTCGTCGAGATGTTCGTCGGCGTCGGCGCCTCCCGGGTCCGCGATCTCTTCGAGCAGGCCAAGGCGAACGCCCCGGCGATCGTCTTCGTCGACGAGATCGACGCGGTCGGCCGCCACCGCGGCGCCGGCCTCGGCGGCGGACACGACGAGCGCGAGCAGACCCTGAACCAGCTCCTCGTCGAGATGGACGGCTTCGACGTGAAGGGCGGCGTGATCCTCATCGCCGCCACGAACCGCCCCGACATCCTCGACCCGGCGCTGCTGCGCCCCGGCCGGTTCGACCGCCAGATCGCGGTCGACCGCCCGGACATGCAGGGCCGTCTGGAGATCCTCAAGGTTCACCAGAAGGGCAAGCCGGTCGCGCCCGACGTCGACCTGTCCGCCGTCGCCCGCCGCACCCCCGGCTTCACCGGTGCCGATCTCTCCAACGTGCTGAACGAGGCCGCGCTGCTGACGGCCCGCTCGGACAAGAAGCTGATCGACAACCACATGCTGGACGAGGCGATCGACCGTGTGGTCGCGGGCCCGCAGAAGCGGACCCGGATCATGTCGGACAAGGAGAAGAAGATCACCGCGTACCACGAGGGCGGTCACGCCCTGGTCGCGGCGGCCTCTCCGAACTCCGACCCGGTCCACAAGATCACGATCCTCTCGCGAGGCCGTGCCCTGGGCTACACGATGGTCCTGCCGGAGGAGGACAAGTACTCCACCACGCGCAACGAGATGCTGGACCAGCTGGCCTACATGCTGGGCGGCCGCGCGGCCGAGGAGCTCGTCTTCCACGACCCGACCACGGGCGCGGCGAACGACATCGAGAAGGCCACCACCACGGCCCGCGCGATGGTCACCCAGTACGGCATGACCGAGCGTCTGGGCGCCATCAAGTTCGGCGGCGACAACACCGAGCCGTTCCTCGGCCGTGAGATGGCTCACCAGCGTGACTACTCGGAAGAGGTCGCCGCGCTGGTGGACGAGGAAGTCAAGAAGCTCATCGAGAACGCGCACAACGAGGCCTGGGAGATCCTGGTCGAGAACCGCGACGTCCTCGACAACCTGGTGCTGCAGCTGCTGGAGCGGGAGACGCTGGGCAAGGAGGAGATCGCCGAGATCTTCTCGTCCATCGTCAAGCGCCCGGCGCGGCCCGCCTGGACCGGCTCCTCGCGCCGCACGCCGTCCACCCGTCCGCCGGTGCTCTCCCCCAAGGAGCTCGCCCTGACGAACGGTGCCAACGGCGCCACCCCGGCGATCTCGACCGCGAAGTCCACCGTGGTCGACGCCGGCCCGGTGGCCGAGCCCAGCCCGGAGGAACGCCCCGAGAGCTGACCTGCTCCCGGTGGCCTCATCAGGCCCGGAATGGATGCCGCGCCCCCCAGGTTCTAGCCTGGGGGGCAGAT